>NZ_JBEPCJ010000049.1:0-78524 GCF_040299565.1 Spirillospora sp. NPDC000708 | reverse complement strand
GAGCCGCCGACCGAGACCGTCCGCCGCGAACTGAAAGAAGAACTGGGCCTCGACCTGCACCCCGGACAGCTCCTGTGCATCGACTGGGTGTCCCCGCACGGCCCCTGGGACGACTCACTCATGTTCATCTTCGAAGGCGGCATCCTGAGCGAGCACCAGATCGCCAACCTCAGGCTGCACGACAACGAGCTGAGAGCCTTTAAGTTCTGCACCGAGGAAGAAGCCGCCAAACGCCTCCGCCCATACGTCTGGCGCCGCACACACGCAGCCCTGGAAAGCCTACGAGCAGACAAAGCCTTTTATCTACAAAATGGACACTGGTGAGAAGCCGACCTGATCGTTGATCTTGCCCGGATAAGCTCGTCGGCGACCATAGCCTCCTAGACACGAGGAGCCTCCGTAAATCTCTTCACCGGCTGCCACCGTCCACGCCCAGACTGCGGCGGGTCTTCTCAACTCGGTTACCTGGGTTCGCCTGCCTGGAGGCTAGGCTGATCCTCCTCGCCCGGCTTTACTGCGGTGGTGCCGCGGACGGCGTGGATCACCTGAACCAGG
Source organism: Spirillospora sp. NPDC000708 (assembly GCF_040299565.1). Lineage (NCBI taxonomy): Bacteria > Bacillati > Actinomycetota > Actinomycetes > Streptosporangiales > Thermomonosporaceae > Spirillospora > Spirillospora sp. NPDC000708. Next base: position 77,969 of record NZ_JBEPCJ010000049.1, on the reverse strand, counting down.
CGTTCAGACCGGCCAGGGTCATTGAGCACCCAGCACAGCCAACCCAGCAGTATGGCCAGCGTCACGCTAAGCCCGACCGCCGCCGGGCCGCCGACCATCGCCACTGCAGAAACCAGCGCCGACGCCACGCTGACCGTCCCCGTTAGCTTCGCCGTGTTCCTAACCGCGGACTTCATTTCACCGCACGCCGACCACGGCACGCCTTCAACTCACCACGGAGCTGTGGTGCACCAATCAGCAATCTGACGGCGTGATACCACTGGTGCAAGCGGCTAGCACCAAGCTCGGCTTGCTCCCATAGTTCGCTACGGAACTCCTCGGCGTAACGGGGCCGCGCGGCGGCTGGCAGGATTAGCACGGCCCACGCCACTGCCCGTACCGCCACTCCGGCCATCATCACCTCACGTTGCTCCCGTGGCTGATCGACGTCACCGGATTCACCTGACACATCTCGTCCAGGCTCTGTCCTCACCCGGTCCCGAGGTCCATGCGCGGTTACGTCCGCTCGTCGTAGTAGGCCAGCCAATTCCTCATGGCAGCTGTTTGCGGTACCGAAGGCACGCTCGAGGGCGCGGGCAAGATCGAAGAGGAACCCGACCTGGCGTGAGCCGTCGAGGTCGCGGACGAGCGCATGGACGTGGGCGAGGTCGAAATCGAGCACGTCGACGCAGTCGAGAGAGTGGTCAAAGTAGTGGGTGAGGGCAGAGGAGTCGAAGCCGAGAGGCGCGAGATCCTGGACTTGGTCGCGAACGAGCGTGATGACTCGGTCGAAGTCAAAGTCGCAACGGAAGTCGATGCCGGGGTCGAGTTCACAAATGAAGCTATGGACGAAGTCGCGGGCATGGTCGAGGCGGCGGACACGGAGGCCAACGCGCTCATAGTCGGCGCGGAGGCGCGCTGTGAGTTCGGCCAGTGAGCTGGCGTCGTGGAGGAGTGAGATGGTCATGCGATGCCGCCCGCGGGTCGAGGCTTAAGTAGTGGCGGGTCGATGGCCTGTGTTCGGCTCTGGGCAAGCGCTATTCGGGCATGCTCAGCACCATCCTCGGTCAGGCGGTAATAGCGGCGGCGGGGTCGGCCCTGCTCAGCTGGGTCCACTTCCTCCCAGTGTGATTCCAACCAACCCAGCCTCTCTAGACGGGCGAGGATGGGATGCACCGTGCCTGAGGGCAGTCCTGCCGCCTGCCCAATCTGCAGCCCGTAGAACTCCTGTGTCGGCTCGGTCAGCAGTGTCCGCAGTACCTGCTGAGTCGCCAGCGTCATCCGGAGACCGGAAGCCCCCTGCTTGCGCCTACCCATGCTATGACTCTACCTAGCCCCTAGGTAGAGAACAAGTTACAGACGGCGGCTGGCCGACTCGTTGGACCAATGCAAGGTCCCTGGCGTGAAGGTGCTCGACGCATGTCGCGCTCATCGACCTACGAGGGCTCCCATTTGGAAGCTGCGGACATCTGTGAGCGACACCGCCCGGCGCACTGATGATGACGCGAGCGGAGGACTGCGCCAAGGCGGCTCAACCGGCCCCGGAGGGCGCTGCCCAGATCACCGACCACCCGGCTGCTGACCTGCACTGGGATGCTCCGCCTCATACCTCATGCGTCCGCCCGTTCCGCGCATGTTCCGGATCTTGATCGTCAGCTGTAGAACTGCCCGCCGTACTCCTCGAGGCTGACCGTGAAGTCATCCGGCAGGGTTTCGCGAAGAAGCTTGTACCGGACGTCGAAGGCATCGATCGCCTCGCGAACGCTGTAGCCGAACATGTGCCGCAAGATCATCATGGCCCGGGGCGGCGGTGCCGGACTGCATGTCCACCACGTCATGGCTGGCCTCGAGCAGCTCGTCGACCACACTGGAGCCGACACCGACGCCGTCCACCCTGATCTCGTCCACGCCATGCTCGCGCTTGGCGGCGATGACTTGGCCTGTGGTCTCGGTGGTGCGGAGCTTGGAGTGCTCGGCGACGACTCGGACCAGGGCGCCGCGGGCAAGGACGAAGATGGTGGAGTCGAACCCGAAGCGGGCGGCGTCCACGCCTAGCACCGAGCGCGGCCCGGGCTCGAGCTGGTGGTCCTGCGCGGCTTCGATCCACCTGGGCTGACCAGGGTGTCGTCGCCGATCTCGGGGAACTCGCCCAAACATTTGGCGACGTAGCGAGGCGAGGTCTCGCCCCAGCGGAGACGCTTGTCCTCCACCCACTCCGGCGACAGCATCAGCGCGGAGACGGCGTCGGGGACTTCCTCGCCGGTGAAGTTGGGGGTGTCGAAACCGCTGATGCGGATGACGATCCAGCCGGAGCCGGGCTTGCAGACGTTCCCGAACTCGGTGTTCGGGTCGCCGGGGTTCCCGATCGCGAGGATCCGGCAGGTGTCGGTCGTGGTGATCGCTTCGACGGCCGTCCACAGCTTCTCGGGGATGCCGCACGCCTCGTCCAGGATCACCAGGACGTACTTGCGGTGGATGCCCTGGACGCCGTGCTGGTCGTTGTCGGCCGGCTTGCGGCCCCAGCCGACGAGCGTGCCGTCGTCGAGCTTCCACTCGTCGGACTGCAGCACCCGGCCGGGCAAGGGGTCGCCCTTGGGGTTCTTGGCTGCCTTGCGGATCTCTTCCCACAGGATCGCGTGGACCTGCGCGTACGTCGGCGCCGTGGAGACGATGAACGCTTCACCGGGCGGGTGGATGTCGTGGGGGAGCCCGGGGTGATGGCTTCGGCGTCCTAGCGCGGCGGGCACGGCCTCGAGCGGCGTCGACCGGATCCCGCAGCGCGAAAGCAGAACCGGCGATGACCAGCTGAAAGGCGGCGTCGAAGCCACCGGAGAGCTTGATCATCGCCGGTGATCTTGTAAACAGGACGCCACCTCCGGGCACGGCGCCGCTGCGGTTTCGTCTCGTGGAGCTCGAACGCGGCGACGACGTCCACCAGGACCTCGCCGTGCTCGTCGACCTTGCCGGGAAGCTCTCCGTTCTTGTACGACCTTGCCGGGAAGCTCTCCGTTCTTGTACCAGGTGCGGAAGGAGTCGGCCGAGCGGCCGATGTACTCCGCGATCACCCAAACGGGACGGTAGGTCCCCGGCCAGGCGCGAAGCTTCCGAGATCGAGTCACGCCTCCATTGTGCAGGCAGCGATCATGATATGACCGCAGGTGACGGCTCTGGTGGGGGCGCGCCTATCAGGACGTCAGCCCGTGGTTCTGGCACCAGTCGAAGATCTTCAGGGCGGCGTTGACGGCTTCGAGCCTGCCGAGCTTGGTGTCGGTGGCGGCCTGGTCGTACTTGGCGGCCAGATCCCGGAGCGCAGCCTCGTCGCTGACCGTGGCGCTCTGGTGCGCCTGCATGCCGATGGCGGGCACCGTCTCGGCGTCCTTGGTCTGCGAGACGTCCTCGTGCACCTGCTGGGCGTAGCGGCACGCGTCGATGGTGGCCTTATCGTAGGTGGAGCTGGTCCTGCTCCTCAGCCCCCACGGTGTGGCGGTCGATGCCCAGGCCGGGACGGAGCTGGAGTCGCTGTCGTCGCGTGGCCAGGTGAGGACGGCGGTGACGGCGACCACCGCTAGGCCGAGGGCGACGGCGAGGATGATGGGCAGGCGAACGCGGCGCGGGCGGGCTGGCATGAGCACAGTCTGAGGGGCGGCATGCGCCGGGGCGGAGCTGTGGCCGGTGGCGGCCGGTCGGCACTCCGCGCGGCCGGGCTGGGAGTCGCATGCGGGCCTTGCGGCGCGGCCCCTCACACGTCCGGGCTGGTGCGCGAGCGGCCGCCGATGCACACTGCCCCATGGCTCGCGCCAGCTACCTGGAGGGCCCCGACGGACTACGCGTCCAGGCCGTCCGTCTCGGTGAAGCTGACCTCACGTTCGTCCGAGCCCACCACCCCGACGCCCGCGCCGGACAGGCGTGGTTCCTCCTCACCCGCCAAGGCCGCCTGGTCGCCTACTGCCGCAACATCGAAGAGGTGGCCGAACACGTCAACCTCGCCGAACTACACGCCCCCGGCGAAGCGGGCTGAGGACATCGGCTAGGCCCAAGGCGACCGTAGCGCGCCCCCGACGCGACGCCGCCGACACGGCGCCCGGCTCGTCGCGCTGACCGTCGAGCGCTACATGGCCCGGCACCAGGGCCAGGGCCTGCAGCGACAGCCGTGCACGTGGGGCGCGGCCATCCCCAACCCCCCAGATCGGAACTAATAAACGATCAAGAGCACCATGGCGAAGAATACTTGCCAGAATCGCGAAGGTGCCTCTCTGACCAGCGGGATCGCCGCTGGCAGATTCAGGTTATTGGTGCCGTAATTCGGTGAGCGCATGCGTTTTTCGGGCACCGCCAAAGGGGTCGGGATTTCCTGCGGCGTTTTGCGGACTCGCGAGGAGCATCGCGGTATTGTCGGCATCGCGTCCTAGGCGCGCCGGACCACCCTCTCCCGCCCCCTGGGGAGGCGAAGGGCCTCCCCTCCGTGAGATGAGAGGACCGGCATGTCGACACCGGACGATGTAAGAAAGGCCAGGAGGGCCGACCGGCGGCAGCAGGAACGGCGTCGGGTGGTGGCAGTGTCCGCCGCGGGACTCCTGGCCTTGGCGACTGGCTACCGAGCCGGTCGCCGAAGCACGGCCTCGGCCTTTGCGCTGGGTATGGCGACCGGCCTCACCGCCGGCGTGGTCGTCATGACGGCGTTGGAGGGCCGGGGGGACCGCCAGGTGGGACTCCGGTAGCGAGCCAAGTCCCCACCTGACGATCCGGCGGCTGGACGAGCGTTCCCTATGGGGACGCTCGTCCAGGCGTTTCCGCAGGTCAACGGGGTATCAACTGTCATCTATCCCGCTGCCATAGCGTAGACAGTACAGGAGAAGAGGCGCCGGTTCAGGTGAACCGGGCGCTAAGTACCTGAACTGCTATCGCCCCACGTCAGGGCGTATCAACACTTCCCTTAGTCGATGTGCATTTATCGACTACATCGGGATCTGTAGAGAGACCCACGCACTTCGTTGATCAACTCGCGGGAGTGCGGGTAATGCTAATAATTCAAGTGATGGAAATTGCGGGCCCTTGGTGCCAGTGGCCTTGGGTCGGCGCAGCAACCGGGGCGGTCGAAGTCGCCCAGGCCATCACTCCAGGTCAAGCCCAGTGGGGACGTCTTCGGGCCCTAGGCCGGGCGGGCCTCGCAGGTACCGGACGGCGTGCCGCCACCGGCCGTGCTCTGCCGCCGCGTCCACGCTGATCTCTACCACCGGCTCCGGCCGGACCCTGGTGTAGGCGATCGGTTCCTCGACGCCCGGCAGACCGCCGGCCCACCCGGCAGGCAGTACCTCCGGCCACGGATGTTCGTCGCCTGCGGCCGCCAGGAGCGCCGCGGCCTCGAGCCGCGCGGGCGCCGACAGCGGCGTTGAGCGCGCCACGACCCTCAGGTGACCGCTGTGCCCGTACCGGCCGAGGATCAGTGTGCGCGGCGCGGCGAGCGGACCCGTGACACCGCCGGTGATCGCCTCGGTCGTGAGGCGGTGCTTCACTTTCCACCAGCCGCGCTTGCCTCCTGGCAGCGGCTGGCCGCGGCCTTGACCACCAGCCCCTCCACCCCTTGGGCGACGAGCACCTCGAACCACAGGCGAGCCTCGCCGACATCGCGCAGCTGCGGGCACAGCACCACACGGGACGTACCGGGGAGACCAGCAAGGAGCCGCTCCAGGACCTGGCGGCGCTTCGACAGCGGCGCGGGCCGGTAGCCGACGCCGTCGGCCTCCAGCACGTCGAAGGCCACGTAGTGGCACGGCTCCGACAAGGCGAGGAACACCGGCGACGGCCAGCGACGTGGCGACGCTGCAGCGCGGCGAAGTCGAGCCTGCCGTCGCGGCCCCAGCGGACGATCTCCCCGTCTACCACCGTGCCGGGTGGCAGGGTGTCGAAGGCGGCCAGCACGATCTCTGGGAAGGCGGTGTTCAACCACTTCTGCCTGCGGCTCCAGAGGGGAACCCCGCCGTCCTGGTTCTTCAGCGCTATGCGGCGGGAGCCGTCGAACTTCGGCTCGTAGAGGCAGCCGCCCGAGCAGCTGGCCTCGTCGGGGATCGCGTCAGTGCTCACGGCCGCCATGGGCACGATGGGGCGCCGGATTTGCAGCGTCGGCCACCCCCTCGTGCGGGCCTGTCTGGGACGCCTACCCGGCGGACGGCGGAGGCTGCCATGGCCAGCTGAGCCTTGGGCGCAGGTTGACCACAGATCGTCTGGGCCTGTGTGCCGAGGCTCGGCGCCGCGGCACGTATTCCGGTCGTGCATCGAGAGGACTGCCCAGCACAATATGGGCATGAGCGCCCCCGACAACGACGAGCCGCACGACGCCGACGAGCCCGCCTCGGCGGGTTTGGATGATGCGAGCGCCGATCCCTCGTCGGCGCGTCCGGTCACCTCGCCAGCCGCAGCGCTGGCGGGCAGGAGGACTCCAGGGCTGGTCATCCCAACGAGTCCGGCGTTCCGCGCCAACGCCACCCTGGCCGCACGGGCGGCGGAGCTTACTCGCGCCCTCAATCTCGGCATATCCACCAAGATCAAGGCCGCCATCGGGCCGAACTACAAGATCTTCCCCGGTGGGTTCGTCCCTCCCTACATGAACCAGTTCACCGGCATCGCCGAGAAGATCAACAGGGCGATGGCGGCCAACTGGCTCCCCGCCCTGACGCGCCTGAACGAGATCATGCAGGCGCTGTTCCCGCCCAACTGGGGCGATGCCCGACCGCGCGACTGGGACGAGTTCCGCAACATTCTCGCGCACGAGGGGATCCCGCTTCTCTGGGTGCCTGGGCCGCAGGCCGTCGCCGCGATCTTCGAAGCCGAGACCCCCACCGAGCGGCGACAGGTAATCGGGCGCCGTTGGAAGGGCATCGCCAACGACTGCGAGAAGGTCCTCGGGAGCGTCACCCACCCGGTCCTGGTCCACGAGCGGGCGTTCGCCCAGGACTGCGCGAACGCACTACGTCAGGGGCACGCCAGCGCGGCCCAGGCCCTCGCCGCGAACCTCCTCGACAGCATCCTCCGCCGGTTCTACACCGACAAGCACCGGGTCGAACTCACCAACAACGAGTACAAGAAGAACGGCACCACCTTCGACTTCAGCGACCGGGGCTACCGCGCCGCGCTCACCTTCGCGCCGGTCTGGTGCGCGCACGCCAAGTACTACCCCAACAAGGGGGAGCGGATCCCCACGCAGTACGGCCGGCACCCGAGCGCCCACGCGGTCTCCCGCGCCCAGTACACGAGGGTCAACGCCGTGATCGCGCTCATGGTCGTGACGTCGTTGATCAAGTACTTCGACGTCGAGCTGAAGCGGCTCGATGCCGCCTGACCTTGGTCGGCCTCAGCAGGCCGTGGCCAGGCCGAGGGCCTGCTCGAGCCGCTCCCGGTAGTCGTCGGCGTGAAGGTCGAACGCGGTCAGCGTGTGCCCGAACCGGTAGCCGTGCCAGTTGTCCGGCGTCAGCTCCAGCTGCGCGGTCTCGTTGCGGGCGCGGAGCCCCTCGAGGGCGAGGCGCCACCGCTCGGCTCGGGGGGAGCTGCGCGAACAGGTCGCTGCGTCGCGTGTTCCGCCAGTCTGCGCTGGCGTCCTCGTCCAAGCTCGGCCCATTCGCCCGGCGCGTCGGTCGCCCAGTCCGGTGTGAGGTCGACGTCCGCCGGCGACGTCCAGTCGGCGATGTCCTCGTTGGGGAAGCGGTCGCAGAAGCTCGACGACACCACGGTGGGCTCGTCGTCGCGGGCGCGCAGCAGCGCGGTCGCCTCGTCCCAGCCCATCTCCCGGCTGGGCCACTCCTTGCGCGGGGTGTCCGGGTGCGGCTGGTATCGCACGGCGCGGCGCAGGACGCCGTCGGCCAGGCCCTGCTCGATGACGTCGGCGAGCCAGGCCCGGTTCGGGCCCCCATGTAACCGCGGATCTCGCATTGCGCGTCCATGCGAGCGAGGAGCCGTACCGGGTCGCTGCTGACGGCGAGTGCCGTGCTGGACAGCCGGTCGCCGCCGTCGATCGGGCGCCCGCTGTACTGGAGCAGGGGCCGGCCGGGCTCGGCGACGAGCACGGTGTCGAACCACCGCGCCCACTTCATAGTCTCGGCGGGCGCGGGTTCGGCGGCCAGGTAGTGCCCGGGGGGACCAGCTCGCGGAGCCGGTCGTGGTTGCTGAACGCGTCGAGCACCCCGCAGGCGATCCGCCGGACGGTCATGCTGGCGTGCGAGCGCTCGGCGCCGAGCAGCTCGGCGCCGGCGGACGGGGAGTCGAAGTAGACCCGGCTCATCGGCTGCCGTTCCCGTGCACGCCGTCATCCTGTCAGCGAAAGCCGGACGTCCACCCCCTCGGCGCGGGCGCCCGGCCTTGCGGCTTCCGTCAGTGCAGCTGGGCGGCCAGTTCCAGCGCGCCGGCGGCGATGAGATTGCCGACCGCGCCGGCTACGGCCGTGTTCAGGTGGTTGCCGGCGCGCTCGAGGGCGTGGCGGAGGCGCCCCTTGTCCGGGGTGCCGCTGGCGATCTCACGCTCAACCTCGTCGATGGCCTCGACGACTTCGGCTTCGACCTCGGCGGGGAGGGGGATGGTCGGCTTGGCCTGCCGGTACTGCTCGACCACCCCCATGGCCTTGGCGGCTGTGTCGGCTTCTATGAAGGTCGAGTTGTTCTGGACCTTGTACCCGCCGACAGAGAAGGCTCCCTTGTTGTCGCCGCCGAAGTGGACACCGCCGGTCCTCTGGGACCTCTCGTACTCGCTCACGTCTCCGTCGTGCTCCTCTACGCACTGGTTGCCCTCGTCGGTGGTCTCCGCCCGCACGGGGCCTCGGCGCTGCGCGACCTCGATGCCGTGGATGAGGCCCTTATCCCTCAGCGAGGCGGCAGCCTGGTCGATCTCGTCCGGCGCCATCTGGGCGCCTTCGAAGATGCTCTTCGGACTCTTGAGGAAGTCTTCGACCACTGGCATGCCAGCGCCCTCCCGCTGGCGCTCCCACAGCCAGACGAGGAGGCGGTTCCGGGCGGCCTTGACGCGCTGCACCTTGTCGGTGCGGCGGCGGCGGCGCGCTTCGACCCATCGGCGGCCGTAGCCGCTGAGCTTGGCCATCGGGGTCCCCAGCGTGCTCTGGCTGTCGGCCATGAAGCCGTGGTCCTTGCACTGCCTGAGCAGTTCGAAGGAGGCGTCGAGGGTCAGACCGTGAGCTTCACTGAACTCGCGGAAGTCGACGTGGCCGGCGGGGGCGTCGTCCGAGTGGTCGTATACCCACTCGACGAACGGCTCGTGCAGTTCGGAGAGGCTGCTCGGCATCCGTACTCCATTTCGTTCGTGGCGGGGGGTCGGACGCAGATCAGTGTGCATGCCCGAAACGTGCGATCCAGCCAGGCAATGCCTGTCGATCTTGATAACCGCCCAAATTGACTAGCTAGTCATGATCCCGTGGGGTCACCCTCGATCACCCGCGAATAAAGTTGATCTTCGTCCCCTCGGCGATGGCGGTCGCGACCTCGGTGAGCTCCGGATCGGTGATCTCTCCACCGAGGTCGCGCCAACGGGCGCTCACCAGCGGCTTGACCTCCTCCACGGGGCGACCCTTTAGCTCCAGGGCGAGCGACTGGACGGCGTTCTGGTACTCCTGCGCCGCCCGATCGACCTCCTTGGCCACGGCTCGCTCCAACTCCCGCCTATTGAACTTGAGGTCCATTTTCATTTCGCGCCTCTCCGGTGCATGTAGAGCCTTCCGGAAACAGGCTAGAAGGCGCATACGACAGTTTTGTGGAGCCGCCTCAGGCAAACCGGCTCATCTGGTGCTGGGACGGTCGACGTAAGCGGAGGCCAGGTCGAGGAGTTCCGGGCAGTGGTGATGTCCTCGGTGCGGGGCCAGGCGTCTTCGCCCTCGGTGCCACAGCCGGCGCACCAGTCTCCTTTGATGTGGGCGTACAGACCGCGTTCGCCAGGGCAGTGCCGGGCGAGGACGCGGCGCTTGGCGGCGATGTCGGCGAGGACGGCCGTGTCGGGGTTGGGCTCGGTGCGGGTCTTGAGGAACTCCTCGTTGGTCATCCCGTGCCGGCAGGCTCGAAGGCGACCTCGCGGGCGCCGTCGACGGTGCGGTAGTTCGTGCTGGCGCACTCCGGACAGGAGATCCAGGTGTCACTGCGGACCAGGTACTTGTCGTGTTCGAGGGCCTCGGCTTCGTCGAGACGGGCTTCCAGGAAGGCCCTCAGGTCGGTCATCGCTGGCTCCTCCTGCGTGCGGCCGCGGCTTCTCCGGCCCAGCGCGCCAAGGTCACGGCCAGCTTCAGGCGGAGGGCGCGCTCCTCCCGGTTGCTCTTCCAGCGAACGACTTCGGTGACGACGATGACGCCGGCGAGCACGATGAAGGCGATGAGCACGATGTCGTCGACGGTCATGTGGACCCTTCCGGGAGCGCGTCCCAGGCCAGCGCGCGGGACATCTCCTCGAACGGCTCCACCGAGACGACGCGGAGGCGTTCGAGGAGGAGGGTGTGGTGGCCGGTGGCGATGGCGGCGCGGGAGTACGGCACCCGGGAAAGCGCTGCAGGTGCTGCCGGTGACCGAGGCCACAGCGCGGGCTGGACTGTCGCAGCAGCCGTACACAGCTCGGCTGAGGCCGCTATCTGTCTGGTGGGCTAGTGGAGATGACGGGTCGGCCGCATCGGAAGGCCACAGAACCGCAGGCACCGGCGGGTAGTTGCTGGCGACGCATCCTCAGTGGGGCCATCTCGGCTGCCGCACGAGCACGCCGTCACGCCGAGAAACCGCCTCCGGTTACTGCGACGCTCGCGGCCTAGTGGCTTCCGGTGGGGAGGCCCGTGCGGGGGTGTCGCATCAGCCGTGGGGACGCGCTGATGCAGTTCGGCGGAACGGCATCATGGTCGGAGTCTGTTTCGTGGGTCGAGAGGTCAAGCCGCCAGGAGCATCGATGACCGCTCCTCGCTCATCGTCATCGCTCACTTGGTACGCGCCTCCGCCCACGCAGCTGCGCGGCGTTCACAGCGCCTGGCAGCTGCCTGCCCGGTAGCAACCCAGCCATGGGTGTGGGCCGCTGGCAGTCGGCCGAAAGAAAGCCGACCTCGATCGCGCTGATGCGGCAACGGCCTGAATCAGCTCGCCCGCAATAGCCTCTCGGACGACGATGAGCGTCCCTCGGTGCTTCCAGCGGCCCTCGTCGGTTCGGAGGCGACCTGGTCGAAGGGCATGTCTGTCGCGTGCACGGCCGCGCTTGCCCTTATGGGGCGCTGAGTTGCTCGGTGGAGCCAGATGCGCCCTCAGGTGTTGATCTTGCTGTCGCCGGGTTGAGGGCTGCGCCACGGGCCGTGAGTAGGTGGTGTGGCGTGGGGGTGAGGCCTGGGTGGCCGGAGCGTGCCATCTGGTGTTGGTCGGTCTTGGTGGCAACGTGGTGGCAAATGATCAGAGGCCGGTCTAGGATCTCTCCCAAACCGGCCTCTGACCTGGGTGTTCTCGGTGGAGCTGAGGGGATTTGAACCCCTGACCCCCTCGATGCGAACGAGGTGCGCTACCGGACTGCGCTACAGCCCCGAGGACTCTGTAAGGTTAGCGCACTCCGAGGGGTGCTCGCGCACGTCCGGGTCATTCGCCCACGGCGCGGCGGTCGTCGGCGTACTGGTCGAAGACCTCCTCCGGCGTGACCAGCTCGATGACCTCGGCGGGTTCGGTCTCCTGCTCGGCACGGCGGGCCTCGAGCGCGCGGGCGCGGGCGGCGGCGCGGGCCTCGGCCGCGGCGCGGCGGCGGGCGGCGTCCATGCCGACGGCGACGCGCAGCAGGGTGAGGTGCCCGGCCAGCAGCAGGGTCGGCGGCACCGTCGCCCACCAGGGCAGCACACCGGACGCGACGAGGGCCACAGCGGTGACGACGAGGGCCGCCAGGCCCGACGTGCGGCGGCGGCGACGGGCGATGACGGCGGCGCGGGTCACCGGACGGCGGGGCCGCGGGGCCTCCTGGGGCTCGTCGGCCTCCTGCGGCTCCTCCTCGGCGGTCCGGGGCGCCTCGGTGGCCTCCTCGTCGCCGTCGAGCTCGTCGGCGCGTTTGTGGAGGAGCCGGGTGATGCCGGCGTTCTCGGTGTCGCGGCGCAGCCACATGGGTACCAGGACGATGGCCCAGACCGCGACTATGGCGAGGTAGAGGACGGCGCTGCTCACGCGCTCACCGCCTCGGGCCGTCCCAGGGCACGCGGAATCGGCGGGCCGACTTTCGGCGCGCGGGCGTGCAATGGGAGCAGGGTCACGCCCCGCACGGTACGAGCCGGTGTCAGAGGTTGACGAGCATAAGGGGCGGTGTGTCGCGAGATCGATGCCGCCGTTACTCTCCGTTTGCCGAGTCTTCTCGATCGCAGGATTCTTACGCGGCGAAAGTCACTCCGGACTCAAGTGTGCCGGGGAAATGCCTGTTTGCGTTCGGCCAGCCAGCGGGCCCGCAGGCCACCGGGGACGTCCTCGACGGTCAGGGCGTAGCAGATGTGGTCGCGCCAGGCGCCGTCGATGTGCAGATGGCGGCGGCGAATTCCTTCTTCCCGGAATCCGAGCTTTTCGACGACGCGGCGGCTGGCGGCGTTCTCGGGGCGGATATTCGCTTCGAGCCGGTGCAGGCCGACGGTGAAGAAACAGTGGTCGACGGCGAGGGCGACCGCGGTCGGAATGACGCCGCGTCCGGCGACCTGCTTGTCGACCCAGTAGCCGATCTGCGCGGAGCGGGCCGAGCCCCAGACGATCGCGCCGATGGTGAGCTGTCCGGCGAAGCGGTCCTCGTAGGTGACGACCCAGGGCAGGGCGAGGCCCTGGCGGGCCTCGCGGCGCATGGTGTGCACCATGCTGACGTAGGGGCCGAGGCCGCTGCGGAACAGCGGCGTCTCGGGGTTGGTGGGCTCCCAGGGGCGCAGCCAGTCGGCGTTGCGGACCCGCAGTTCGCGCCAGGAGGCGGCGTCGCGGTGCCGCAGCGGTCGCAGACCGACGGGACCCTCGGTGAGGGTGACCGGCCATCCCCGCAATCGTTCCACGGTTCCATGATTCCCTGGTAGGACCTGCGAACGCCATCCATTGTGGCCGGGAAATCGTCCGGGGGCGCGCGGGTCACACCCAGCGGCCGGCCTTCATGACGCGGTGGACGGACATGTCGTCGTTCAGGACCACGAGATCGGCGTCCTTCCCTGGTTCCAGGGAGCCGACGCGCGAGTCGACGCCCAGCGCGCGCGCCGGGATGAGGGACGCCGCTACGGCGGCCTCTTCGACGGGCAGGCCGAGGACTGTCACGGCGCGGCGGAACGCGTCCGCCATCGTGATCGTGCTTCCGGCGATGGACGTCCCTCCGGCGAGAGTGGCGCGGCCGTCGCGGACCCGGACGTCCATGACGCCGAGCCGGTAGTCGCCGTCGCCCATGCCGGCGGCGGCCATCGCGTCGGTGATGAGCGCGACGCGGCCCGGGGCGGCGCGGAGCGCCAGCCGTCCGACGGCGCCCTCGACGTGCACGCCGTCGTTGATCAGTTCGGCGGTGACGCGGGGGTCGTTGAGGGCGGCGGCGACCGGGCCGCCCTCGCGGTGGTGCAGCGGGCGCATGGCGTTGAACAGGTGGGTCGCGACGGTGGCGCCGGCGTCGAAGGCGGCGCGGGCGGTCGCGCCGGGCGCGTCGGTGTGCCCGACGGCCGCGAGAACGCCGGCGTCCACGGCGTCCCGGACGAGGTCGAGCGCGCCGGGCAGCTCGGGCGCAAGGGTGATCATGCGGAGGCGGCCGCGGCCGAGCCGGACGAGGCGGGCGAACTCGGCGCGGTCGGGGTGGCGCAGGAGATCGGGGTCGTGGGCGCCGCAGCGGTCCCGGGCGAGGTAGGGGCCTTCGAGGTGGACGCCGGCGATGAGGCCGTCGGCGGCGAGGTCGGCGAGGCCCGCGACCGCGTTGGCGAGCTCGTCGGGCGTGCCGGTGACGAGGCTCGCGACCGTCGTGGTCGTCCCGTGGGACAGGTGGAAGCGGGCGGCCCTTTCGGCCTCTTCGGGACGTCCGGTCTGGTAGGACGCGCCCGCGCCGCCGTGGACGTGCATGTCCACGAAGCCGGGGACGACGTGCCGGCCGCCGAGGTCGACGGTCTCGCCGGGGCCGGCGGACGGCGCGGCGAGGCGGCCGCCGTCGATGCGCAGCGTGCCGGTCGCGACGCCGCCGGGCAGGACGATCCGGGCGTTCGTGAGGTTCGTCATCGGACGTCCAGGATGACGGATCGGGTGAGGTTCCGTGGACGGTCGGGATCGTCCCCGCGCGCGCGGGCGATCTCGACGGCGAGCCGCTGCGCCCTGACCAGGTCGGCGAGCGGGTCCAGCGAGGTCGTGACCATCGTGCCGCCGACGCCCGCGACCTGGTCGGCGAGGCCCTCCGGCGGCTCGCCGAACATCCAGGCGACGCGGCCGGGCCCGGTGATCGCGATCGGGCCGTGCCGGTACTCCATGGCGGGGTACGACTCGGTCCACGCGCCCGCGGCCTCGCGCATCTTGAGGGCCGCCTCGTGCGCGAGGCCGATCGTCCAGCCGCGGCCGAGGAAGGTGAACTGGTCCGCGGCGACGGCGGCGGCGGGCAGCGGCTCGGCGACGGCCCGCTCGGCGTCGGCGATCACTCCGGAGACGTCCTCGCCGAGGTGGGCGCGGAGCAGGACGAGCTGCGTGGTGGCGTAGCGGGTCTGCACCACCGAGCGCTCGTCGGCGTAGTCGAGGACGATGATCTCGTCGGCTGCGTTCATCACCGGCGTCGCGGCGTCGGCGGTGATCGCGACGGTCGGGATCGCACCGCGCACGCGCGCCAGCGCGTCCAGGACCTCGGTGGTCGTACCGGACCTGGTCAGCGCCAGCAGCCGGTCGTAGCGGCGGCCGTCCGGGAACTCGGACGCGGCGAACGCGTCGGTCTCGCCGTGCCCGGAGGACTCGCGGAGCGCCGCGTACGCCTGCGCGACGAACCAGGACGTCCCGCACCCGATCACCGCGACCCGCTCGCCGCGGCGGGGCAGCACCGGCGCGAGGTCCGCGGCCGTCGCGGCGGCCCGCCGCCACCGGTCGGGCTGGGACGCGATCTCGGCCTCGGTATGCCCGCCGCCGCGCTCCGCCATGGACCTCTCCCTCTGCAGCCGTCTGCGTGTTCTTGCTTGTTCAATACCAAGTCTGAGCAGAAAAGACCATAGTGGTGCATCGCTAGAATCCAGTCCGGAGCCGTCCCGCGGGGCCGTCCGCGTACCGGAAAGGGGCCGGGGTGACACGCCACGAACGCTGGAACGCGCTGCTCGAACTGCTCGCCGACGCCGGCCGGCTGAGCGTCGAGGAGGCGGCGGCCCGGATGGCGGTGTCGGCCGCGACGATCCGCCGCGACTTCGACCAGCTCGCGCAGCAGCAGATGCTCACCCGGACGCGCGGCGGCGCGGTCGCGCAGAGCGTCAGCTACGACCTGCCGCTGCGCTACAAGACCGCGCGCAACGCGACGGAGAAGCAGCGCATCGCCGCCGCGACCGCCGAGCTGGCCCGGCCGGGGTCGATCATCGGGCTGAACGGCGGCACGACGACGTCCGAGGTGGCGCGGGTGCTGGCGACGCGCGCCGACCTGCACGCCGAGGGCGGCTCACCGGCGATCACCATCGTGACGAACGCGCTGAACATCGGCACCGAGCTCGCCGTCCGCCCGCACGTGAAGATCGTGCTGACCGGCGGCGTGCCGCGCCCCCAGTCCTACGAGCTGACCGGCCCGCTGGCCACCGGGATCTTCGACCAGGTGACGCTGGACGTGGCCGTCCTCGGCGTCAACGGGGTCACCGTCGAGCACGGCGCGACCTGCCACAACGAGGGCGAGGCGGACGTCAACCGGCTGATGGCCGAGCGCGCCGACCAGGTGGTCGTGGTCGCGGACGGCTCGAAGGTGGGGCGCCGCGCGTTCGCCCGGATCTGCGACACGAGCCGGATCGACGTGCTGGTCACCGACGGCACCGTCGGGGACGCCGACGTCGCCGCCTTCACCGAGGCCGGCGTCCGGGTCGTCCAGGTCTAGGCCGACCAGTCCGGGTCTAGCCGCCGGCGGGGCGGGGGTGGTCGCCGCCGGCGATCTGGTCGACGGCGTGCGCCAGGACGCGGCCGAGGACGGCCATGCCGTCGCGCACTCCCCCGGTCGAGCCCGGCAGGTTGACGATCAGCGTCCGCCCGGCGAGCCCGGCGAGGCCGCGGGACAGGATCGCGGCGGGCACCTTGTCGCGGCCTTCCAGCCGGATCGCCTCGGCGATCCCCGGGACCTCCCGCTCGATGACGAGCCGGGTCATCTCGGGCGTCCGGTCGGTCGGGGTGAGGCCGGTGCCGCCGGACGTCACGACGACGTCGTAGCCCTGCGCGACGGCGTCCCGCAGCACCTCGGCGACCGGCTCGCCGTCCGGAACGACGACGGGGCCGTCCACCTGGCAGCCGAGGTCCTCCAGCAGTTCGACCAGCACCGGGCCCGACTTGTCCGGGTAGACGCCGGCGGCGGCGCGGTTGGACACGGTGACCGCCATCGCGCGGATCATCGGCGCCACACGCCGGTCTTGCCGCCGGTCTTCTCCTCGACCCGCACGTCGGTGATCACGGCGCCCGGGTCGACCGCCTTGACCATGTCGACCAGCGCGAGCGCGGCGACGGAGACGGAGGTGAGCGCCTCCATCTCCACGCCGGTGCGGTCGGCGGTGCGCGTCACGGCCCTGATCGCCACGCCCTCGTCGTGGATCTCCAGCTCGACGGTGACGCCGTGCAGGGCGATCGGGTGACAGAGCGGGACCAGGTCGGGGACGCGCTTGGCCCCCATGATCCCGGCGATGCGGGCGACCGACAGCGCGTCGCCCTTCGGCATGTCGCCGGCGCGCAGCAACCCGATGCATTCGGCGGAGAGCCGGACGAACCCGGTCGCGGTGGCGGTCCTGGACGACACGCCCTTGGCGGACACGTCGACCATCCGGGCCGCGCCCTTGTCGTCCAGATGCGAGAACTCGGTGCCCATGGCACTCATGGCAACCTCATGACGTCGACGTGCGAACCGGCGGGCAGGGCCTCGGTGTCCTCGGGGAGCGCGATCAGCGCGTTCGCCATGGCGAGCGAACCGAGCTGGTGGGAGCCCTGCGTCTCCGCCGGGGTGACGGTGTAGTGGCCGCGGTTGGACGACAGCCGCCCGCGGACGAAATGCCGCAGCCCGGCGGGCGACTTGATGTCCTCCGCCAGGACGGCGCTTACGGTGGGCATCGGTTCGGGCGGCAGCCCCTGCATGGCGCGCAAGGCGGGACGCACGAAGACCTGGAACGAGACGTACGCGCTAACGGGATTCCCCGGCAGCGTGAAGACGGGCGTGCCTTCCAGCAAGCCGAACCCCTGCGGCTTGCCCGGGCGCATGCGCACCTTGTGGAACCGTACGGTGCCGGTGCCGGACAGCACCTCCTTCACCACGTCCCTGGTGCCCATGGACACCCCGCCCGAGGTGATGATGGCGTCGGCACGGACGAGCTGGTCCTCCAGCATCTCCATGACCTTGGCGGGCTCGTCGTGGACGGTCGCCTGCCGGAAGCCCATCCCGCCCGCCTCCACGACGGCGGCGGTGAGCATGTAGCTGTTGGACTCCCAGATCTGCCCCGGCGCGAGCCGCGTGCCGGGCTCCTGGAGCTCGTCCCCCGTGGAGACGACGACGACGCGTGGTTTCGGCCTTACGGCGACATGGGAGCGCCCTACGGCGGCGACCATGCCGATCTGCGTCGCGCCGAGCCGCGTCCCCGCCTCCACGACGGTCTGGCCCGCGAGGACGTCCTCGCCGGACCGCCGGATGTAGTTCCCCGCCGGTGCGGGGCGGCTGATGCGGACGGTCGCGGCACCGCCGTCCGTCCACTCGACCGGGATGACCGCGTCGGCTCCGGCGGGCAGCGGGGCGCCCGTCATGATGCGGGCGGTCAGCCCCGTCCTGATGGCGGAGACGCCCGAGTCCCCTGCCACGATGTCCCCGACCACGGGCAGCACGACCGGCTCCGCCTCGGTGGCCCCCGCGACGTCCGCCGCGACGACGGCGTAGCCGTCCATCGCGGAGTTGTCGAACGGCGG
Organism: Spirillospora sp. NPDC000708; assembly: GCF_040299565.1. Taxonomy (NCBI): domain Bacteria; kingdom Bacillati; phylum Actinomycetota; class Actinomycetes; order Streptosporangiales; family Thermomonosporaceae; genus Spirillospora; species Spirillospora sp. NPDC000708. The sequence goes on along the minus strand of NZ_JBEPCJ010000049.1, from coordinate 59,923 downwards.
CAGCGGGACCGGCGCGGTGACGGGCTCGGCGAGCACCGTCCCCTGCGCCTCCAGCAGCGCGAGGTCGAGCGGCGGCAGCGCCGCGACGCTGCCGAGGATCTCCGTCAGGTGCTCATCGACCGTTCTCATGCCCACGGCCCCAGTGTGACGGGTCGTCACGCGTCGCCGGAGCCGCCCACGCCGTCCGCGGCGTCATGGGTCCGGACGAACTCGCGCAGCCACGGGATGAACTCGGGCGCCAGATCGGGGCGTTCCGCGGCGAACTGCACCACCGTGCGCAGGTACTCCAGCTTGTTGCCGGTGTCGTAGCGGCGGCCGCGGAACTTCACGCCGTACACGCCGCCGCCGTTCTCGGCCGGCATGTCGGCGAGGGTGCGCAGCGCGTCGGTCAGCTGGATCTCGCCGCCGCGGCCGGGCGGGGTCTTCTCCAGCACGTCGAACACCGCGGGGTCGCAGACGTACCGGCCGATGATGATCCAGTTGCTCGGCGCCTCCTCGGGCGCGGGCTTCTCGACCAGGTCGGAGATGCGCACGACGTCGTCCTCGCCGGTCGCCTCGATGGCCGCGCAGCCGTAGGCGGACACCTGGTCGGGCTCGACCTCCATCAGCGCCACGACGCTGCCGCCGTACTGGCCGCGCACCTCGATCATCCGCTGCAGGAGCTTGTCGCGCGCGTCGATCATGTCGTCGCCGAGCAGCACCGCGAACGGCTCGTCGCCGACGTGCTGGCGGGCGCAGTGCACCGCGTGGCCGAGCCCGCGCGGCTCGCCCTGCCGGACGTAGTGCATGATCGCGAGGTCGGCGGACTCGCGGATGGCCGCGAGGCGCTCGCTGTCGCCCTTGGCGTTGAGCGCCTCCTCCAGCTCGTAGGCGCGGTCGAAGTGGTCCTCGATGGACCGCTTGCTGCGCCCGGTGATCATGAGCACGTCGCTGAGGCCGGCGTCGACGGCCTCTTCGACGACGTACTGGATCGCCGGTTTGTCGACGACGGGAAGCATTTCCTTGGGCGTCGCCTTGGTGGCGGGCAAGAATCGGGTACCGAGGCCCGCCGCAGGGACGACGGCCTTGAGCACGGGTGCAATGTCGACCATGAAAAGACCCTAGCCATCCGCGAGGACAACAGCGTGCACGACATCGTTTCGAAGACCGACATCCGCGCCGGACTGCTGGAAAGGCGTGGGATCATGGCTCCTGAGGAGCGCGCCGCGGCGGGCCGGTCGCTGCGCGACGCGCTGCTGTCCGTGCCCGAGATCGAGATGGCGGGGACGATCGCCGCCTACGTCTCCGTCGGCACCGAACCGGACACCCGGAGCCTGCTGTTCGCGCTGTGGAAGCGCGGCGCGTACGTGCTCCTCCCCCGACTGCTGCCGGACGCCGACCTCGACTGGGCGTCCTACGAGGGCCCCGACTCGCTCGCCCCGGGCCCGCGCGGATGCCTGGAGCCGACCGAGCCGCCGCGCAGCCCGGGGGCCGTGGCCAGCGCGGACGTGGTCCTGACACCGGCGGTCGCGATCGACCGGACGGGCATGCGGCTGGGCCGCGGCGGCGGGTCGTACGACCGGGCGCTGGCCCGCGTGGGGCCCGCGATCCTGACCGTCGGGCTGGTGTACGACTCCGAGCTGGTGGACGAGCTTCCCGCGGAGCCGCACGACCAGCGGGTACGGGCCGCGGCGACGCCGTCCGAGGGCCTGGTGCGGTTCGGCTGAGGCACCGGCGGGCGTCCAGACGGCCAGGACGGGCTGCGAAGTGCGGCCGGGGGGGCCGGGCGCTTGCCGAGCGGCGTCAGGAGTCGGTCGAGGCGTGAGGGGGTGTCCGAGCGGCGGCGGGAGGGCTGCCTGGCGGTGGCAGAGGTGTGGCCTGGCGGTTAGCAGTACCTGGCTCTGTGGCCAGTACCGGACGGGCGCATAGGCTGAGGATCAGCAAGATCGCGGATCGGGGACCGCGGTCGGACCCGAGGCTCACCGGGAGGTTCCAGATGACGGCGCCGTGGCGGATCCTTTCCCTCCCCCCGCTCGGGGAGGACATCGTGCGGGGCCTGTTCGGATCGTTCGGCGACACCGTGGAGGTGGCGTTCCCGCAGACCAGGGACCGCGCCGGGCTCCTCGCGGCGCTCCCGGACGCCGAGCTGGTCATCGGCGACTTCAGCGCTCAACTGAAACTCGACGCCGAGGCGGTCGCCGCCGCGCCGCACCTGGCGTTCGTGCAGATGCCCGCGGTGGGGACCGACAGCATCGACGGCGCCGCACTGGCGGAGGCCGGCGTGCCTCTGGCGAACACCGCGGGCGCCAACGCGCGCGGTGTGGCCGAGTGGGCGGTCGGCGCCGCGTTCGCCCTGTGCCGCCACTTCGTCTGGGGGGACCGGCATGTGCGCGCGGGCGAATGGCCGCAGGCGGAGCTCCTGGCCCGGGGCACCAGGGAAGTCCATGCGCAGCGCGTAGGGGTCGTCGGTTACGGCGCCATCGGCGCGGAAGCGGCGCGGCTGTTCCAGGCCCTCGGCTGTGAGGTCTCCTACTGGACGAGGCACCCGCGTGCTTCGGCGCCGGTCACCTACAGGGAGCTGGACGATCTGCTCGCCACGTCCGACATCCTGGTGCTCGCCTTGCCGCTGACCGACGAGACACGCGGCCTCATAGGGCCGGAACGTCTCGCGCTACTCCCCGACAAGGCGCTGCTCGTGAACGTGGCGCGCGGCGGCATCGCGCCCGACGACGCCGTCCTCGCCGCACTGGAGTCGGGACGGCTTGCCGGGGCCGCCCTGGACGTCTTCGACGAGGAGCCGCCTGCGGCCGACCATCCCCTGCGCACGAACGAGAACGTCCTGCTGTCCCCGCATGCGGCGGGAGGGACGACGGAGTCGCAGCGGAACATCGTGACGATGCTGCTCGACAACGTCACCAGGGCCGTCCAGGGACACGCGGTGCAGAACGTTGTGAACGGGGTGGATCCGCAGGTCAGACGGAGATAACGGACGTTCTAGGCATCCCGTTCATCAACCGCAAGTATGCATTTGACACACGATTCTGTAGTATTGCTAAAAGTTCAACTTTGACGACCCCGAAGGGTGGGATGTGCATCTCGACATCTGGCTACTCCTCGGGGCCGTGCTCGTACTCAGCGCCATCGTCGCGGTCCGGCTGTCGCACCAGGCCGGCCTGCCGACCCTTCTGGCGTACATGGGCCTCGGCCTTCTCATCGGCGAGTCCGGTCCCCTCCACATCGACTTCGACAACGCCGAGCTGGCCGAGACCCTCGGCCTCGGCGCGCTCGTCCTGATCCTCGCCGAGGGCGGTCTCACCACCAGCTGGCGGCACGTGCGGCCGTCCGTGCCGGCCGCGCTCAGCGTGTCCACCATCGGCACCCTGATCAGCATCGTCGTGGTGGCGCTCGCCGCCATGTGGCTGATCGGCATGGACTGGCGCCCGGCGTTCCTGCTGGCCGCCGTCCTCGCCCCCACCGACGCCGCGGCCGTGTTCTCGGTGCTGCGCCGGCTGCCCCTGCCCTCCCGGCTGACCGGGCTCCTCGAAGCCGAATCCGGCTTCAACGACGCACCCGTCGTGATCATCGTGGCCACCCTCAGCGTCAAGCACGGCGGCGTCCCCAACATCGCCGAGCTCGCGGGCGTGATGGTGTACGAGCTGATCGCCGGCGGCGTGCTCGGGTTCGCGATCGGCTGGCTCGGCGCACAGGCACTGCGCCGCGTCGCCCTCCCCGCGTCCGGCCTGTACCCCATCGCCGTGATGTCGCTGTCCATCGGCTCCTATGGCGCCGCCACGCTGCTGCACGCGAGCGGCTTCCTGGCCGTCTACGTCAGCGCGCTGGTGCTCGGCAACGCGCGCTTGCCGCACCGTCCGGCCACGAGGGGCTTCGCCGAAGGCATCGGCTGGCTCGCCCAGATCGGGCTGTTCGTGATGCTGGGCCTGCTGGCCTCGCCCGGCGCGCTCCCCGGCCAGATCGTCCCGGCGCTCGTCATCGGGTTCGTCCTGCTGCTCGTGGCGCGCCCTGTGTCGGTCGTCCTGTCCTCGATCGGGTTCAAGCTCTCGTGGGGCGAGAAGGTGTTCGCCTCATGGGCGGGGCTGCGCGGCGCCGTCCCGATCGTCCTGGCCACCATCCCCATGGTGAAGGACGTGCCGGACGCCGACCGGCTGTTCTCCATCGTCTTCAACATCGTCGTGGTGTTCACGCTCTTGCAGGGCCCTACGCTGCCCCTGGTCGCGCGCTGGTGCCGCCTCAAGAGCGACGAGCAGACGCGCGAACTGGACGTGGAGGCCGCGCCCCTGGAGGAACTCCATGCGGACCTGCTCGAAGTCCGCATCCCGCCCGACTCCCGGTTGAGCGGAGTGGAGATCTTCGAGCTGCGGCTGCCCGCCGGAGCGTCCATTACCCTCGTCGTGCGGGACGGGGAGAGCTTCGTACCGGAACCCACCACGCCCCTGCAGAGCGGCGACACGCTGCTGGTCGTGACCACCGAGGCCGTACGCGAGACCACGGAACGCAGGCTGCGCGCCATCAGCCGCCGCGGGAAGCTGGCCGGATGGTTCGGCGAGACCGGCGCATGAGCGTCCTGCGGCACGGGCACCGAGACCCGGCCGGGCCCTTGGGGTAGGGCCGGGCTCGGGGGCAAGCTCGGGGCGGCTGGGAACAGACCCGCGGCGAATCCTGTTCCACGGGTGGGTACCATTAGCAGTCATCTAGAGTGAGTGCCAGTCCGGGACGGCGCCGGACTGAGTCAGCGAGGAGGAACCGTGCCGACGTATCAGTACGTTTGCACCGAGTGCGGCGAGCCTCTGGAGGTCGTGCAGAAGTTCAGCGACGACGCGCTGACCGAATGCCCGGCGTGCAAGGGAAAGCTCCGCAAGGTCTTCTCCGCCGCGGGGATCATCTTCAAGGGGTCGGGCTTCTACCGCACCGACAGCCGCGGCTCAGGCAAGTCGTCCTCCACCGTGGGGAGCTCGTCCAACGGCTCGAACGGCTCGTCGTCGAGCGGTGACTCCGGCAAGTCCGACTCGGCGTCCTCGTCGAGTTCGTCGGGCTCGTCGAGCGACTCGTCGTCGTCCTCGTCTTCCGCCTCCTCGTCGAAGTCGTCTTCGTCCGAGAAGGTGGCCTGACCCAGGGGCCACGCCTCACCACCGCGCTTCCCGAAGGCCGGAGGAACCCGAACGGGTTCCTCCGGCCTTCTGCGTGCTCTGGGGGGCATCCCTGAGGCCACCCCTAGCAGGACCCTGAGGCCACCCCGAGATTTCGCGATATAACTTGCCTTCTCTCGCCTTCCGAGAGACTCTGGTCCTGAGCAAGTTTTCGCGTCATATCGCGAGATCCACGGACCTCTCAGGAGATCGACCATGCGCGCACAGAGCCAGGCTCCCCCCCGAACACCGGCCCGCAGGCTCGCCGGGCTGATCGCCGGACGCCGCGGCAAGTGGGCCGTCCTCGCCGTCTGGATCGTCCTGCTGGCCGCGCTCGGCCCGCTCGCCGGGCGCCTGGGCGACGTGGAGGACAACGACGCGGCGTCCTGGCTGCCCGCGAGCGCCGAGTCCACGCAGGTCGTCAAGCAGCAGGACATGTTCCAGAAGGACGAGACGATGCTCGCCGTCATCGTGTACGAGCGTCCTTCCGGCATCACCGCGGCCGACCGCGCCAAGGCCGCCGCCGACAGGCCCGCCTTCGAGCGCCTCCCGGGCGCCGAGAAGGCGCAGGGGCCGTTCCCCTCCAAGGACGGCAGGGCCCTGGAGACCCTCGTCCCGATCAAGAGCGACGACGTGACCGACGCCGTCGACCAGGCCCGCGACCTCGTCAAGCGGGGACCGCCCGGCCTGTCCGCGCACGTCACCGGGCCCGCCGGCGCCGGCTCCGACCAGTTCGGCGTGTTCCAGAGCCTCGACGGCTTCCTGCTCATGGCGGCCGGCATCGTCGTGATCGTCCTGCTGCTGATCATCTACCGCAGCCCCGTGCTGTGGTTCATCCCGGTGCTCAGCGCCGTCTTCGCCCTCGGGCTCGCGCAGTCCGTCGTCTACCTGCTGGCCAAGTACGCCGACCTGACCGTCAACGGGATGAGCTCCGGCATCATGACCGTGCTGGTGTTCGGCGTCGCCACCGACTACGCCCTCCTGCTCGTCGCCCGCTACCGCGAGGAGCTCCACCGGCACGAGGACCGGCACGAGGCCATGGCGTTCGCCCTGCGCCGCGCCGCGCCCGCCGTCATCGCGTCCGCCGCCACCGTGGCCGTCGGCCTGCTGTGCCTGCTGCTCGCCGACCTGAACTCCACCGCCGGGCTCGGCCCGGTCGCCGCTGCGGGCGTCCTCACCGCGCTGGCGGCGATGGTCACGCTCCTGCCCGCGCTGCTCGTCATCTTCGGCCGCTGGGTGTTCTGGCCGCTCGTCCCGCGCTACGACGCCAAGTACCTCGAACCGGAGGCGTACGAGGCCGAGCACGGAATCTGGTCCCGCGTGGCGGGCCTGGTAGGCAGGCGCTCGCGCTTGCTCTGGGTCACCACCGGCATCGTCCTGGTCGGTCTTACCTTCGGCCTCGGCTCGCTCAAGGCGGACGGCCTCTCCAACGCCGGGCAGTTCACCGGACGCCCCGACTCGATCGCCGGGCAGGAGGCCGTGGCGCGGCACTACCCCGCCGGATCCGGCTCCCCGGCCGTCGTCATCGGCAGGGCGTCGGAGTCGACCCAGATCGCCGCCGCGGCCGCGCGCACACAGGGCGTCGCCCAGGTCGGTCCGCCCGCGACCGAGAACGGGCTCGTCATGTACGAGGCGACCCTGCGCGACCCGGCCGACAGCAAGGCGGCCGAGCGGACCATCGACCGGCTCCGGGACGCTGTGCACGCCGTCCCGTCCGCCGACGCGAAGGTAGGCGGCACCACCGCCACGTCCCTGGACACCAAGCGGGCCTCCGTGCGCGACAACAAGGTCATCATCCCGGTCGTGCTGGGCGTGGTCTTCGTCATCCTCGTCCTGCTACTGCGCGCGCTCGTGGCGCCGCTGCTGATGATGGGCACCGTCGTCCTGTCGTTCCTCGCCTCGCTGGGCGCGTGCGCGCTCATCTTCAGGCACGGTTTCGGCTTCGAGGGCACGGACACGGGGTTCCCCCTGCAGGCATTCACCTTCCTGGTGGCGCTCGGGGTCGACTACAACATCTTCCTCATGCACCGCGTACGGGAGGAGTCCCAGACGCTCGGCACGCGGCGCGGCATCCAGCGCGGCCTCACCGTCACCGGCGGCGTCATCACCTCGGCCGGGGTGGTGCTGGCGGCGACGTTCGGCGCGATGGCGACGCTGCCGCTGGTGTCCATGGTGGAGATGGGCTTCGTCGTCGCGTTCGGCGTCCTGTTCGACACTCTGGTCGTCCGGTCGCTGCTCCTGCCCGCCCTGTCGCACGACCTCGGACGGCGGATCTGGGCACCGGGCCGGCTCGCCGCCCGCGAGGCGCACGCCGGCCGGTCCCGCGTCCTCGACCGGGTGGGCTGACGCGAGATCCGCCCTGGTTCGCAGGATGTCCCGTTTCTGGGGATATAGAGGGGTCCGGTGCGGCACCGGGCCCCTCCGCCGCGTCGCCGATCAGGGAGTTATCCACATTTCGCGGCGGGTCGCACGCGCTCCGGCGGGCTGGTTAGTGTCGGCGGCATGTCCACCAACTCCCAGCCCACGGCCGAGATCGCGGTCATCGGCGGTTCCGGTTTCTACTCCTTCCTCGACGACGTCGAGGAGGTGCGCGTCGACACCCCCTACGGCCCCCCGAGCGACGCCGTCGCCATCGGCGAGCTCGCCGGGCGGCGCGTCGCGTTCGTCCCCCGGCACGGCCGCGACCACCGCTTCCCGCCCCACAAGATCCCCTACCGGGCCAACCTGTGGGCGCTGCGGGCGCTGGGCGTCCGGCAGGTCCTCGCGCCGAGCGCGGTCGGCTCGCTGACCCCCGACCTCGGGCCCGGCACGCTGGCCGTCCCCGACCAGCTCGTCGACCGGACGGCCGCGCGCCCGCAGACCTACTACGACGACGGCGCCGCGATCCACGTCTCCTTCTCCGACCCGTACTGCCCGGTCGGCCGGCGCGCCGCCGTCGACGCCGCGAACGCCGCCGGATGGGCGCCCGTCGACGGCGGCACCCTCGTCGTCATCGAGGGCCCCCGGTTCTCCACCCGGGCCGAGTCCCGCTGGTTCGCCGGCCAGGGCTGGACGCTCGTCGGGATGACCGGCCACCCCGAGGCCGTCCTCGCCCGCGAGCTGGCGCTCTGCTACACCCCGCTCTGCCTGGTCACCGACCTCGACGCCGGCATCGAGGAGGGCGAGGGCGTCACCATGGACGAGGTGCTCCGGGTGTTCGGCGAGAACATCGGGCGGCTGCGCGGCCTCGTCGCGGACGTGGTCAAGGCGCTGCCCGCCGAACGCGGCTGCCCCTGCCCCTCGGTCCTGGACGGCATGGACCTCCCGCTGGAGCTGCCGTGAGGGCACGCGCGGCCCGGCTGCGGCGGCCGCTGGCGGCGCTGTCCGCCGCGGCCGCCGCGGGCCTGGCCCTCACCGCGCTGCGGCCGGGGCCGGCGCCCTCGGTCCGCGTCCTGGGCGCGGCGCGGGACCTGCCCGCCGGCGCCACGCTCGGCACGTCCGACCTGCGCGCCCTCGACCTGCCGCCCCCGGCCGTCCCGGCGGGCGCGCTCCGCTCCGGCGCCGCCGGACGGGTCCTCGCGGGCCCCGTGCGGCGCGGCGAGCCGCTCACCGACGCCCGCCTGGTCGGCGACGGGCTCCTGCGCGGCTACGGCCCCGGGACGGTCGCCGCCCCCGTCCGCATCGCCGACGCCGACACCGTCCGGCTGCTGCACTCCGGCGACCGGGTCGACGTGCTGGCCGGCCCGCCCTCCTCCGGTTCGGACGATCTCCCCGGCGGCGGCGGCCGGTGGGGCGCGGCCCGCGTGATCGTGTCCGGCGTGCCGGTGGTGACCGTGCCGCGCCGCGGCGACGAAGGCGGCCGGGAGGGCGCGCTGGTGGTCCTCGCGACCGACCGGGCGCAGGCCCAAGCCCTTGCGGGCGCGGGCCCCGCCCTCTCGATCACCATCACCGGCCCCTGACCACCCGCCCGCCCTGGGCGCTCGGGGGATCGACTTGGCGCAAGGGGTGAACTTTCATTACCATCCGTAGCCGTTCCGTCCGGCTCCGGCCGGACCGGACATCAGTGATATGACGCACGCGGGAGTGAGAACCCCCTCCGATCAGGGCAGACCAGGCGCTGATCGGCCGTGCCCCTCCCCCGCGCCCACAGCCGATCACCGCCAGGAGGGCGTCCGACGGGACGCGCCCCACCGACCCCCAGGAGCACGCACATGGGCGGATTCAAGAAATTCCTCTTCCGCGGAAACCTCGTCGACCTCGCCGTCGCGTTCGTCGTCGGAGCCGCGTTCGCCTCGCTGGTGAAGGACTTCGCGAACTCCTTCATCACCCCGCTGATCGCGCTGATCGGCGGCAAGCCCGACTACACCCGGCTCGCACTGACGATCGACGGCACGAAGTTCCCCTACGGCGTCTTCGTCACCTCGGCGATCGCCTTCTTCATCACCTCGGCGATCGTCTACTTCCTGGTCGTGCTGCCGACCACGAAGCTGATCGAGCGCATGGACCGCGGGAAGGAGGCCACCGAGCGGGAGTGCCCCGAGTGCCTCGCCGAGATCCCCATCAAGGCGCGGCGCTGCCGGTTCTGCACCTCCGAGATCGTCCCGCTGGCACACACCCCCTGACGCGTCAGTACTGGCTCTCGGTGCCGTACTCCCAGTGCCAGGGCTCGAACGGGTTGCTGTAGGCCCACGCCGGGTGGAACCACCCGTACTTCCTGGAGTTGGCCTTCAACCAGTTGAACTGCACCGAGCCCTGGTTCTGCACCCCGCCGCAGACGTCGATGGCCTGGCCCTTGCCGTGGTTGCTCGTGCCGGGGACGGCAGCGAAGCCGGGCCGCCGCACGTAGACGGACTGCTGCTCGGCCAGGCTCCGGTAAGAGTCCGTCAGGCACATGTCGCGGCCGAAGTGCGCCTTGTACGCCGCGTTCAGCTTGTAGAACGCGAGCGCCGCATCCGCGCGCAGCTCGCGCCCCTTCTGCGGCAGCGGGCACAGGTACTTCTGCGGGATCAGTCCGTTGGGGAACTTCTTGGCGTCGGCGGCGAGGCTCTTGTCGCATCCGAGCTCCAGCCGCTTGCTCTGGGGCAGCTTCTTGAGCATCGCGTTCAGCTGGTCGGTGAGCTGCGCGGACCGCTGCCTGAGCCCGTCGATGTCCTGCTGCACGCGCGTCTGCGCGATCGCGCTGCGGGACTGCAGGTCCTGCGCCGTCGACGCCAGCTCCTGCTTGCGCTTCTGCAGCGCGTCGGCACGGTCCACAAGCGCCTGCTGCGACCGGGCGAGCATGCTCACGTCCGCGGTGGCGCGCAGCGCCTGCTCCGGGTTGCCGCCGCCGAACACCGCCATCGACCCGGCGGCGCCGGGCTGCTGGTAGGAGGAGTTCGCGAGCCGGGCCAGCGGCTGCCGGATCTCGTTCAGCTGAGCCTCGGCGTCCGCGAGGTCCTGCAGCGTCGCCTTCAGCTTCGTCTGCGAGGCCGCCAGGTCCTTCTTGCGGCCCTCCATGTCCTTGGTGGCCGACTCGAGTTCGTCGCGAGCCTTCGCGGCGGCCTCGCGCAGCGACTTGACGTCGTCCCCGCCATCGGCCGCCCTGCCGGCACCCTGCGGCACGAGCGTCGCCATCACCAGGACGGCCGCGGCCAGCGCAGCCGACCGGGGGTTCGGCACGGTGGTTTTCCTCCTGATGCCCGAATACGAACAGCGGCAGAACGCTACTACAGGTTCACAGTTGAACAGGGCGCAACCGCATCAGCGGCCGGGGTGACGATGGCGACGGCACCACTGGTCGAGATACGGCACGCCCGCCCACGGGCATGAGGGCCGCACGTCCGGCGACTGCGCGGGCTTCGGCGTCGCCTTCTTCGTCGGCACCGCCTGCGGTGTCACGACGCGCCGCGGCGCCTTGGTCTCCGCCTGCGGCTCGCTCTCCGGCGGGACGTACTGCCCGAACGTCGGCTCCGCCGAGGGCGACCCGTGCGCGGCCCTGGACGTCGACGTCGCCGCGCCGTCCGGCCGTCCCGAGGGCTCCTCACGCAGCGAGAGCGCCACCACGGTCGCCAACGCGACGGGCACCAGGAACGCCCCCGCGACCATCGCGACGCGTCTCCGCCGCGGCGCGCGCTTCTCCGTGGCCTCCCCGGCCTCCCGGTCCTTCGGCTGCCCTCGATGCCGACCCGTCACGGCACCGAAGCGTACCCACACCGACCCCACCCGGCCTAGAGCGCGCGTAAGCCTTATCCCGCCGCACTTTGGCGCTCTCTTGAGCCTCGGCCACCCCCATAACGGGGAGCGCCCAGCCCGCCCCTTCCCCTACCCTGTAGGTGCCGTCCGCTACGCTCTTCCGGCAAGCGACGACATGCCTCCGTAGCTCAGGGGATAGAGCACCGCTCTCCTAAAGCGGGTGTCGCAGGTTCGAATCCTGCCGGGGGCGCCCATCACCTGCGGAAACCTGGTTCCGCAGGTCGAACGCCGCGAGCTTGCCGCACCGTCTCGGCTGTTGCCCGCAGATGCGGTCCACCTCCAGGCGCCGGGGCGTTGTGATGCCTACGCTCGCCGACACCAAGGACAGGCCACGCGAGTACCTCTTTCCGCACCTCCGGCCGCTCGGGGTCGTGGTACTCGGGGCATGGCGCCCGGGGCCATAGCGCCCGGAACCGTGGCGCTCGGGGCCATGGCGCCCGGCTCATAGCGCTCGGGGCCATGGCGCTCGGGGTCGTGGCACTCGGAACCGTGGCGCTCGGAACCGTGGCGCCCGGGGTCGTGGCACTCGGGGTCGTGGCACTCGGGGCGGTGGCGCTCGCGGCGATGGCGCTCGGGATCGTGGGCTCGTGGCGGTGGCGCTCGGCTCCTTGCTGGGTGTTCGGGGTCGTTCGTAGGAGCGGTCTACAGCCGTTTGGCGTGGTGCTGGAGGGCGTCGTGGGCGGACTTCTCGCAGGCGGCGCACTTCCGGCCAGCGGGTGAGTTGAGCGTCCTGGCGAGGTCGACCGAGCAGGCGTAGGAGTGGCGGTCGCTGATCTGGCTGTGCGAGGTGCAGTGATCGAGGTCGGTGTCGTCTCCCTCGGTCGGTTCGCCAGGTCATGAGGCGTGGACACGAGGCGTGGGGCGGTCTTGCTCGTCTCGGGGCGGAGCGTGGGCCTTTCAGGTGCTGCGTGGCTTGGGGCCGCCCTTGCGGGGTTCGACGCCGCGTTCGCGGAGCTTCCGGCGGATGTAGCCGGCGGTGAAGGTCTCGGGTTTGGCGAGCTGGTCGGCGGTGCGGCCGGCGTTGGCGGCGTCGACGTAGGCGGTGAAGAGGTCCTCCAGGAGGGCGTCGGCCTCCTTCTTGGCCTTCAGGTACCTGGTCTCCGCGAGTTCGACTCGGGCGTCCGCTTCCTCGGGATTCATTCGACACAGAGTATCGATACTTAGGAGCGAGTGAAATGGCGACTTCGGGATGCGGGGGCTATTCGTCGCGGCCGTGGATGTACCGCTCGGCGCGGATGCGCGCCTCGGTCTTGCGGAGGGCCATGGGTCTGCTCGTCTTCGCCGGTGTGGGGGTAGCTGCTCCGGTGGGTTGCGATGTGGCCTGATCCGGCACGTCGGGCCGCGAGCGAGCCCCCGGCCTGGGTCGGGGTGGGCCGGGGGCTCGGGTGCGGGAGCGGGGGTCAGCCGTTGATCTTGGCGGCGGCGAACTGGGCGCCCTGGGGGACGGTGCCGTTCGTGGCGTAGGTGAGGTGGGCGGAGATGTCGACGCCGTTGGCGCAGACGGGGTCGCCGGTGTTGCAGAACTCCTTCGCCTTCGGGCCGTAGAGGGAGCTGGCGGTGTTGATGGTCTGGCCGTACAGGCGCAGCGGGTTGCCGTAGACGACGACGGCCTTCACGCGAGAGGCGAGGTTCGTCGGGATGGTGCCGCCGGTGCCGAGGAGGGTCGGGATGCCGATCGCGATGTCGGTGACGCTGGCGCCCTGCGAGTAGCCGCCGAGGACGAACGAGGTGCCCGGGCAGGACGCGGCGACGGACTTGACGTGGTTGCTCATGTCGGTGGCGCCGGGGCCCGCGCTGGTCTGCGCGAGGTCGGCGGCGTAGTTCACCGCGTAGGAGCTCACCGACTTGCCCGGCAGGTCGCCCTTGATGGCGCTGACGAACGGCGTGCCCACGATGCCGAGGCCGGGCAGCTCGCCGCTGCCGCGGGCGAAGACGACGTCGACGTCCGAACAACTGGCGGCGGACGCGGGGGCGGCGGACAGGGTGGCCAGTCCGGCGGCGCTCACGGCGCCGGCGAACGCGACGGCGGTGAGCCGCCGGAGGGACGGGGAGAGGGGCATGCGGGCCTCTTTCTGCTCGCCGGGCCCCGATCGATTCGGGGCCGGTCAGCGCAGGAACGTAGGGGCCCGGGGGGCGCCGCGGCATCGGCAGAATCACCGGCCGGTCCGCCGGACTGGCGATTTCCCCGATGCCGGGAGCAGGGCCGCGGCCGACACTGTGCTTCCCCCCGACCAGTGCTTCTAGGAGGCAACCGTGCGAATACCCCTGCGCTCCCCGAGACGGCGCGCCACCGCCGCGGCCTTGGGGGCGGTGCTCTTCGGCGCCTTCATCGGCGCGGCGCCGACCGCCCGCGCGGAGGCGGACGACCCGGCCGTCAGCGTCCCGCCCGCGGGGAGCCACGGCTTCCCGTTCCTCGCCGCCGCCGAGGACCTCGGCTCGTACGGCTACACCGAGAACGAGTACTTCATCTCCGGCACCGCCCACTCGTACGCGAAGGCGGGACTGTGGGGCCCGGACGGACGGTGGAGCGTGCGCGAGTCCGGCAGCGCCGCGTACAAGACCCGGCTGCTCGTCCGGCGGCCCACGGACCCGGCGAAGTTCAACGGGACGGTCGTCGTCGAATGGCTGAACGTCAGCGGGCAGCTCGACCTGTCGCCGGACTACTGGTTCGAGCGGGACGAGCTGCTGCGCGAGGGCTACGCGTGGGTCGGCGTCTCGGCGCAGGCGGTCGGCGTCAACGGCGGGCTCGGCGAGATCCACGGCCTGAAGGGCTGGGATCCCGAACGGTACGGGACGCTCGTCCACCCGGGCGACGCGTACTCCTACGAAATCTTCTCGCAGGCCGGGCGGGCGCTAAGGGCGCCGGACGGCCCCGACCCGCTCGGCGGGCTGAAGGCGAGGACGCTGCTGGCGGACGGCGAGTCGCAGTCGGCCGGGTTCATGACGACGTACGCGGACGCGGTCCAGCCGGTGGCGAAGGTCTACGACGGCCTCATGATCCACAGCAACAGCGCGGTGGGCGCGCCGATCAGCGGCGAGCTGGCGGACACGCTCACGATGCCGAACCCGTCCCGGATCCGCACGGACCTGCCGGTGCCGACGTTCGTGGTGCTCACCGAGACGGACGTCCCGCTGGCGTCGGCGGCGCGGCAGCCGGACACCGGCAGCGTCGTGCACTGGGAGCTGGCCGGCACGTCGCACGGCGACCAGTGGGCGTACGACCTGGGTGATCCGACGTTGAAGAAGTCGGCCGGGTCGGCGGCGCCGCAGGCGGACTGCACCGCGGGGACGGCGCCGTTCAACGACGGGCCGGGCCACTACTCGATGAACGCGGCGCTGCGCCACCTGGCGTCGTGGGCGCGGGGCGGGGCGCGGCCGCCGAGCGGCGCGCCGCTGAACACGGCGCTGCGCGACCCGCGCACCGGGCTCGCGACGGGCGGCGTCCGGCTTCCGGACATCACGGTGCCGACGCGCACCCTCACCGGGCTGCGGCACCTGGGCCTCGGCGACGGCGTCTTCTGCGGCCTCTACGGCGCCCGGGACCCGTGGAACGGCGACGCGGACGGGTGGGACCGGCACGACTCCGGCGACCCGTCCAACCCGTCGTTCCCGCCGGTCGCCGAGCCGGTGCTGAGCAGGCTGTACCCGACGCACGCCGGGTACGTGGCCAAGGTGCAGGCGGCGGCGCAGCAGTCCGTCGACGGCGGGTACCTGCTGCCGGAGGACGCGGCGGCCATGGTGAAGGCCGCGCAGGACTCCGGCATCGGCGGCTGACCCCGGTGGACGGCGCGCCGGCCGGCGCGGGCGCCCGGCGACCGGGCGTCCCGCCGGCCGGCGCTCGTGCCTGGCCGGTCCCAGCGAGAGCGGTCAGGTGGCGGCGCTCCAACGGCGGTGGCGCTCCAACGGTGGCGGCGCTCCGGCGGTGGCGCTCCGGCGACGGTGAGCCCGTTCCCGGGGCGAGGTCCGGCGCGGTGCTCTGCTCAGCTGGTGTCGATCGAGCGCTGCTGGCCCGGGTATCCGGGCTTCTGGGCGGGGAGCCCGACCATCTCGTCGTCGAGCGTTCCGGCGGTGAGCGGCTCGTCCGGCGGCTCGGGATCGGGGCCGTCGGGCTTCGCGCCGGACGGCGGGGCGTCCACGGGCCCGCCCGCGTTCACCCCCTGCGACTCGACGAGGTCGTCCTCATGCTCTTTGTGCATGTTCGTCCCTTTACCCGCCACGAAGCGGAATAGCCGGACGTCAGGCGGGGACCGCCGCGCGGCTGCGGGAGAATCGCCGCATGGCGAAGAAGTGCCCTTGCGGGACGGGGGCCTCGTACGGGGAGTGCTGCGGCCGGCTGCACCGGGGCGAGGCCGCGGCGCGGACGGCCGAGGAGCTGATGCGGTCGCGGTTCAGCGCGTTCGCCGTCCGGGACGAGGCGTACCTGCTGGAGAGCTGGCATCCGGCGACGCGGCCGGAGCGCGTCGACACCGATCCCGGGACGCGGTGGACGCGGCTGGAGATCGTCCGGACCGAGGACGGCGGTCCCGGCGACGCCAAGGGCGTCGTGGAGTTCCGGGCGCACTACACGGCCGGCGGCCAGGACGGGGTCATGCACGAGATCAGCCGCTTCGTCCGGCACGACGACGCGTGGGTCTACGTCCGCGGCAAGGTCGCGTGACCCCCGCGCGGGGGAGGCCGGACGGTCCCTGAGGGGCAGCGGCTTCGGCCGCGCGGGGGAGGTCCGGGGCCCGCGGCGGCTGCGACGTTGGGGACGCGGGCGACGGTCGCCCGCGGCGAAGGGAGACCCCACATGTCGCATCGGAGGATCGCGGTCGCGGCGGCCGCGCTCGTGGCGGCCGGCGCGGTCGGCGGCGGGACCGCCATGGCGCAGGAGAGCGGCGGGCCGGCCCCGCGCGAGTCGCACGTCACCGGCGACGCCTGGCTGAAGTACCCGGGCGATCCGCAGTACCCGTACCGGCGGTTCGTCGTGGACGCGCACGGCGGGCCGTGGAAGTTCGTCAACGGCAAGATGGTCATGGGCGCCGCCCGCGGGACGGTCCGGTTCGACCATTTCGCTCCGGACGCGCCGGGCGGGCCGTCCACGCACCACTGGGGGACGATCAAGGTCGACTACCTGATGGCGTCCGGGCCGGTGGCGGTCGTGTCGGGCATCCGGCAGGACGACGAGCACGGCATCCCGCCGAACGAGAAGCGGGCCAACCTGACGTTCTACCAGTCGCCGCGCGGCCACCGGTTCGACCGGATGGGCTTCTCGTGGGGCGTGGTGTACGCGCAGTGCCAGCAGATGGGCGGCGGGCCCGCGCCGTTCAGCCCGGCCAGTGCGGGCCCGGACGGCCGCTGGCTGAAGGGCTACACGGTCAAGGCGGCTCCGCTGGAGATCCCCACCGGCCCGATCCAGTCGCCGGACAACCCGGCGGACTGCTCCTTCGCCGACGGGTAGCGCTCCCCCGGCGTCCCGGAACGGCGGCTCAGGCCCGGCGCCACTGCGGCTCAGGCCCGGCGCCACTCCGGTCAGGCCTGGCGCCACTCCGGGACGGTCCCGGCCTCGTGGAGGCAGAAGTCGGGCGCGCCTTCGAGGGCCTTCTCCTCACCGCCCGGCGTGTACGTGACGATGAGGCGGAGCGGCCGCCACGTCGTGTTGTAGGTGGAGTGCCACGCGCCCTTCGGGATGTGGACGGCGTCGCCCTCGCGGATCGTGAACGGCTCGCCGTCGTCCACCATCTGCTCCGCCTCGCCGGAGACGACGTAGATGACCTCTTCGGCGTTCGGGTGGTTGTGCCGCGCGTGCCCCTTGCCGGGGTTGACGATCACCTCGCCGAGGGTGCTGCCCGCGCCCTCGACGGTGGACGGGGTGACGAACCACTTGATCGAACCCCAGTCGAACGCCATCGTGGACACGTCGCCGGGCGTCACGTGCATTCAGATCTCCAGCTTCTTGAAGGCGGCCACCTGCTCGGTGATGGCCCGCTCGGTCGGCAGCCGTTCGACCGAGGAGGCCCCGAAGAAGCCCACGACGCCCTCGGTGCGGGACAGGACGTAGGCGGCGTCGTCCGGTTCGGCGATGGGGCCGCCGTGGCACAGGACGAGCACGTCGTCGCGGACCTCGGCCGCCGCGTCCCGCATGGCCTGCACCTTCGCGACCGCCTCGTCCAGCGTCAGGGCGGTGCCGGCGCCGATGCTGCCCTTGGTGGTGAGCCCGACGTGCGGGACGAGGACGTCCGCGCCGGCCTCCGCCATCGCCCGCGCCGAGTCCTCGTCGAAGACGTAGGGGGCGGTGACGAGGTCGCGTTCATGGGCGAGCCGGACCATCTCCACTTCGAGGTCGTAGCCCATGCCGGTCTCTTCGAGGTTCTGCCGGAACACCCCGTCGTAGAGGCCGACGGTCGGGAAGTTCTGCACCCCGGTGAACCCCATCGCCTTCAGCTGGTCGAGGAAGACGGGCATCACCCGGAACGGGTCGGTGCCGCACACGCCCGCGAGGACGGGGGTGTCCCGGACGACCGGCAGCACCTCGGACGCCATCTCGACGACGATCTGGTTCGCGTCCCCGTACGGCAGCAGTCCCGCGAGGGAGCCGCGGCCCGCCATCCGGTAGCGGCCCGAGTTGTAGATGATGATCAGGTCGACGCCGCCGGCCTCCGCGCACTTCGCGGACAGGCCCGTGCCCGCTCCGGCGCCGATCACCGGCTTGCCCTGCGCGACCGACGCGCGCAGGCGTTCCAGGACGGTCTGACGGTTCACTGCGCTCCCCCTGCGTTCGTCTCGTGCCCGGCGTTCGTCTCGTGCCCGGTGGATGTCTCGTGCCCTGCGTGCGGACCGTGCTCCGTGATCAGCTCGTGCAGCCGGTCGGCCATCGCGCGGCCGAACGACGGGTCGTTGATGTCGACGTCCAGCCGCTCCGTCGCGACGGCGCCGTCCATCGCGGCGAAGCAGGCGGCGTCGGCGTCCGGGTCGTGGAACGGCATGCCGGGCACGTCGAGCGCGGACACGCCGCCGAGCGGGAGGAACAGCACGGTCGGCCCGGTGGCGGCGGCGAGCTTCGCCGCGACCCGCCGCCCGAGTTCCGCCATCTCGTCCGGCGTCGTCCGCATCAGCGTCACGGTCGGGTTGTGGACGTACAGGTTGCGGCCGGCGAACCGCTCCGGGACGGTGTCGCGCGGGCCGAAGTTCACCATGTCCAGCGCGCCCGGCGCCACGACCTGCGGGATCCCGTGCCGTCCCGCCGCGGTGAGCCGGTCCGGGCCGGCCGACAGGACGCCGCCGACCAGGTCGTCCGCCAGCTCCGTCGTCGTGAGGTCGAGGACGCCCGCGATGAGGCCGCTGTCGACGAGGCCCTCCAGCGCGCGCCCTCCGGCACCGGTCGCGTGGAAGACCAGCACCTCGTAGCCGAGGTCGCCGAGCCGCTCACGCGCCGCGTCCACCGCCGGGGTCGTCACGCCGAACATCGACGCCGCGACGAGGGGCCGCTCGTCCGCGGGCTCCGGCGGCGCGTCCGCGCGGGCCTTCGCCATGCCCGCCGCCGCTGCCGCCGCGTTCCCTAGGATCAGCCGGGACACCCGGTTCACGCCCGCGATGTCGACGACGCTGTAGGTCATCGTCACGTCCTTCGCGCCGACGTACGGCGCCACGTCCCCGGACGCCATCGTCGACACGATCAGCTTCGGCAGCCCGATCGGCAGGTCCCGGACGGCGCGCGCCGCGATCGACGACCCGCCGCTCCCGCCGACCGCGAGGACCGCGTCGGCCCGCCCTTCCGCGACCAGCCGGGCGAGGACGACGGCCGCGCCCTCGCCCATCGCCGTGACGGCCGCGCCCCGGTCCCCGGCGCCGCGCAGTGCCGCGATCGTCGTGCCGCCCGCCTCGGCGACCCGTTCCGCGAGCACGTCGGCCGCGACGTCCGCCGCCGGCTCGCCGACCCCGGCGTCCACGAGGACGACCTCGCAGCCCAGCTCGCGGAGCCGGTCGCGCAGCCACGCGTACTCCGCGCCCTTGGTATCGAGCGTCCCCACCAGCACCACGGTCGCCACACCGCACCTCCCGTCCCTGACTCCACCGAGATCCTGCCCTCGCGCCGCTTCCGGCAACCGGCCGGACGCGCCATCCCGACGCACCGTCCCGACGCCCCACCCTGCCGCGGGTCACCCCGCCGCGGGCACCGGCGCTTCGCTGATCTTGCCGTCCTCCAGGTTCAGGACGCGGTCGGCCTCCGACAGCAGCGCCTGGTCGTGCGTGGCGACCAGCACGGTGACGCCCTCCCCGGCGACGATCGCGCGCAGCAGCGGCATGATCGCGGCGGCGGTCTCGGAGTCGAGCTGGCCGGTCGGCTCGTCGGCGAGCAGGAGGCGGGGCCGGTTGGCGAGGGCGCGGGCGATCGCGACGCGCTGCTGCTGGCCGCCCGACAGCTCGTAGGGGCGCTGCGCGGCGTGGTCGGCGAGGCCCACGAGCGCGAGCAGCAGCCGGACGCGCTCGTCCCGCTCGGCAGGCGCGGTCCGGGTCAGCCGCAGCGGGACCTCGACGTTCTCGGCGGCGGACAGCACGGGGATGAGGCCGTGCGACTGGAACACGAAGCCGATGTCGTCGCGGCGCAGCGCGAGCAGGTCGTCCTCGGACAGGGCGCCGATCTCCCGGCCGTCCACGCGGACGGTGCCGCCGTCCGCGGTGTCCAGGCCGCCGATCAGGTTCAGCAGCGTCGTCTTGCCGGACCCGGACCGGCCCCGGATCGCGACGAGCTCGCCGGGCTCGATCCGGAACGAGGCGCCGCGCAGCGCGGGCACCTCGACCTTCCCGGCGCGGTAGGTGCGGACCAGGCCGTCGACGGCGACCATCGGCTCGGTCATGCGTCCTCCTCGCGGGACCGGTCGGGCCAGACGCCGACGTGGTCGTCCTCCAGCGCCAGCCGCACGCGCTCGCGCATGTCCAGCGCCTCGGTGAAGCCGCGCGGGAGCTGGACGCGTCCGGCCCGGTCGAGGACGGCGTACTCCTCGGCGGTGCGGGTGCCGTCCGAGGCGTCGCGGCGGCGGACCTCGCTGCTGGTGCGGCCGTCGCGGATGCCGACGGTGCGGTCCACCCGCTCGGAGACGCCGGCGTCGTGCGTGACGATCACGGTGGTGGTGCCGAACTCCTGGTTGACCCGGCGGAACGCGGCGAACACCTCGGCGGCGGTTGCGGTGTCGAGCTCGCCGGTCGGCTCGTCGGCGAGCACGACGTGCGGCTCGTTGGCGACCGCGACGGCGATCGCGATCCGCTGCTGCTGGCCGCCGGACAGCTCCGCGGGGCGGCGGCCCGCGCAGTCGCCGACGCCGAGCATGCCGAGCAGGTCGGCGGCCCGGGTGGCGCGCTCGCGCCGGGACCGCCCGGCGAACCGCATCGGCAGCTCGACGTTCTGCACGGCGGTCAGGTACGGCAGCAGGTTGCGGGCGGTCTGCTGCCAGATGAACCCGACCTGCTCGCGGCGGAACGCGAGCCGCTCCTTCGCGGACATGGTGAGCAGGTCGGACCCGGCGACGCGGGCGACGCCGGCGGTCGGCACGTCCAGCCCGGACAGGATGTTCAGCAGCGTGGACTTGCCGGACCCGGACGCCCCGACGAGGGCGATCAGCTCGCCCGGGTCGACGAGGAGGTCCAAGCCCTGCAGCGCGACGACCTCGATGCCCTCGCTCTTGTAGATGCGCACGAGGTTGTCGCAGACGATGTGCGCGCCCTCGCCGTAGGCGGGGCCGCGTTCGACGGCGCGGCGTTCGAGTTCCGCCAGGTCCGGTGCGTCTACCACGGCTCCGCCTCCATGCGGGGGCACGGCCCCCGCGCTCCCCGGTTCGCTTCGCTCATCTCAGTCCCCCGTTCTCAGGACGTCGCCCAGGTCCGTGCGGTCGAAGGCGCGGTCGACGGCGAGGGCCGCCGCGGCGGCGAGCAGCAGCGCGGCCAGCAGCCCCAGCAGCGCGGCGAGTCCGGGCGTGTGGCCGGTCGCGGTGAACCCGGACGTGTAGGAGCGCAGGTCGACGACGGGACCGGTGATCTCCGGCAGCAGCAGCCCGAGGACCCAGCCGGCGGCGACGGCGCACAGCAGCACCGGGGCGATCTCGACGAGCGCGAGGGCGCGGCTCTGCCGCCGGTTCAGGCCGAGGACGTGCAGGTGCGCGACGGTCCGTCCGCGTGCGCGCGCGCCGACCACCAGGACGAGCAGGACGGCGAGCAGCCCGTACCCGCCGCCGATCAGGGCCGCGTTCCGGAACGTGCGGTGCACGAGGTCGACCATCGGGACGGCGGTCATGCCGTGCAGGACGTCGCGTCGCAGCTGCACGTCCCTGGGGGCGCCCTTGGGGGCGGCGGCGTCGAGCACCTTGCGCAGCGCGGCGATGTCGACGTGGTCCCCGCGGACGAAGAGCTCCGTGGGGTAGTTGCCGGATCCGAACGTCTTGTACGGGACGACCACGAAGGCGGATCCGGTGTCCATGGACGGGAACCGCTCGATCGTCGCGTCCGGCTTGAACCGGAACGGGTCGATGTAGTGGCTGCTGAGGGTGACCGCTTTGGACCCCGAGTCGAGGATCCCGGCGGCGCCGGGCGAGACGAGCTGCCCGTGCGGCGCGTCCGGGATGCCGGGAACGCCGGGGAACGCCGCGCGGTAGGCGTCGAGGTCGATGCCGAGGACGGTGATGGGGGCGGGCTCGCCCGGCCCGGTGACCTGCGGGACGGCCCGGGCCGGGACGACGGCGGTGACGCCCTTGACCGCGCGCGCCTTGGCGACCACGCCCGGGTCGAGACCGGTGGAGCCGACGCGGACGTCGCCGCCGACGACGCTGTAGGAGGCGCGGACCTGCCCGTGCCGCAGCGCCGTGTCCACGGTCGCGCTGAATCCGGCGACGGCGGCGGCGAGCAGCAGGATGACCAGCGGCAGCGCGCCGATCACGCTCTGCCGGGACGCGCGCGCGAGGCCGACGAACCAGACGGCGCCGCGGCCCCGGCGCAGCAGCGGCGCGGCGGCGCGCAGCAGGTACGGGTAGCCGCGCAGGACGAGCATGCCGAGCGCGGCGCCGAGCAGCACGGGGACGGCCGCGACGAGCGGATCGTCGCCGGACGCGCCGCCGCGCTGCCGCAGCACCACGACACCGGCGACGGCGACGACCACCAGCAGCAGGTCCAGGACGAGGCGGCGCGGCGACGGGCGCGCGGTGGTGAAGTCGTCGCGGCGGGCGCCGCCGGCGGAGCCGAGGCCGCCGCCGCGTTCGCGCAGCACCATCGCGCCGGACAGCGCGAGCACCACCACGACCAGCGCGGCGACCGCGGAGAACGAGCTCGCCTGGGGCGGCCCGGTGTCGAGCAGGAGCCCGGCTGCGGTGCCGAGCGCCGCGGCGGGCACGACGGCGAGGGCGGTGAGGCCCCCGGCGTAACGCGTGAGCTGGCGGAGCGAGGCGCCGCGGGCCCGCATCGTGCCGAGGACGGGCCGGAGCCGTTCGCCGAGGAGGCCGGCGGCGAGCAGCAGCACCCCGGCGCCGACGGCGAGCAGCCCCGCCAGCGCCATCCCGAGAACGGACTGCGCGGTGCGGAGCCGGCCGAGGAAGGCGCCGAGCCGTGCTTCCAGCGGGGTCTCCACCGTGCACGCGAACAGTCCGGCGTGGCCCTGCACGGCGGCGCTGTAGGAGTCGAGGTCGGCGGCGATGGCGCGCGCGCGGCCGGTGTCGACCGAACCGGTCCGCACCGGGAACCGCCAGGTGAAGGTGAAGCCCCGCCGGGAGTCGGCGGCGATCATGGTGTAGCCGCCGGCGTCGGTCAGCGCGGTGCCGCGCAAGACCCTGGTGCCGTCCCTCCCGACGATCCGCTCGATGGGCTGGAGCAGGGAGGCGCGCGACGCCCAGTAGGCGTCGCGGGGGTTCATCGGCGCGTAGAGCCCGGCGATGCGGACGTGCAGCGGGTCGGGGATGTCCTTGTCGGAGAGGTCGAGCCGGGCGCCGACCTTGTAGCCCATGGCGTCGGCGTACCGCTGGGCGACCATCACCTGGATCTCCGGCGTGGAGGCGCCGGGGTTCAGGGGAGGCTGGTTCACCGGCGGGCGCCCGGCGGTGATCATGATGCGCTGGTCGGCCCCCGGGTCCCAGCCGAGGTCCAGTTCCCGCGGTTCGGTGAACTCGCCGGCGATCCCCTGCGGTGAGTCCAGGGCGACGGACGCCTCGGGCGGGCCCGTGACGGTCCGCAGCGCGCCCGGGAGGAGCTGCTGCCAGGTGAACGCGTTGGCGGTGAGCGCGCCCTCGTTCGGGACGGCGCTGGAGGCGCCGGTGCCCTTCGCCTTGCCGACCACCCTCAGGTCGGAGTCGGTGCCGACGGTGGAGGTGGCGTCGCGGTCGTACCCGGCGGCGGTCGCGGCCGGGACGGCGACCGCCAGCACCGCCGTCACCAGCGTCAGCGCGGCGAGCGCGGCCAGCGGCGCCCACTGCGTGCGGGCCAGCCGGAGCCAGGGCCCGGCGTGCAGGGCTCGGCGCATCATTCCTCCCCCGCGCGCAGTCCGGCGCCGACGTCGCGGCGGCGCAGGACCCGGATGACCGGCGGCAGCACGAGCCCGAGGACGGCGGCCGTCCCGGCGAGCATCGCCGCGACCAGCGGCCACTGGACGATCAGGACGGCCGGCGGGTAGGGCTCGGTGGCCTGCACCCCGACGACCAGGTGCGGGACGACCAGCCGCGCGACGATCAGGCCGAGCGCGGTGCCGCCGGCGAGGCCGAGCACGACGAGGAACGCCTGCTCGACGGCGAGCATCCCGGTGACCTGGCGGGGATGGACGCCGAGGGCGCGCAGCACCGCGAACTCGCGGGACCGCTGCCCGGCGGTGACGGCGGCGTTCACGACGAACGCGATGACGGCGAAGGCGAGCGCGGAGCCGAAGCCGAGGACGAGCGCGCCCTGGAGCGCGGCGCCGAGCGGCGCGTCGCGCAGCCGGGAGCGGAGCGCGGCGCGGTCGCCGGTCACCTCGCCCCATTCGCGGTGCGCGCCGGCGGCCTTGGCGGCGGGTCCGGTGCGGTCGCCGCGGACGGACGCCCACCATTCGCCGGGCCGGGTGCTGTCGGGGCCGGCGCGTCCGGCGGCGAGCCGCTCCTGCACGAGGGTGGGCAGGTCGACGAGGACGCCCGGGGCGCCGGGCGCGGTCGTGGGCAGCGCGCTGACGATGCCGATGACCTTGACGGGCTGGTCCCCGTCGACGGTGCTCAGGGTGAGGGTGGCGCCGACGCCGACCTTCGCGCGGGACGCGGCGGCGCCGGTGATGATGCCCGGCACGACCGGCTGGAGGTGCTCGTTCTGGTCGCCGTGGGACGGTGGCGCGCCGGTGCCGAGCACCGCGTGGACGTTCGTCCCGCTGGCGAGCCGGAGGCTGCCGAACACGACCTCGCCGGGCGGGCTCGCGGGGATCGCGATCTCGGCGAGGCCGGGGCCCTTCTCCAGCTTCGGGCGCGACGGGTGGGCGGGGTCCGCCGGCTCGGCGAAGACGTCCCAGCGCGCTCCGGGGGGCATCGCGGCGTCGCCGGTCCCCTCACCGCGGACGTGCTCCAGGGTCAGGTCGAGGGGCCCGCTGTAGCCGTTGTCGTCGTAGGAGTAGTGCAGGGCGCGGACCGACAGGGGGTAGCTCAGCACGCCGCCGGGTCCGGCGAGGGCGGCGGTGTCGACCGCGACGGTGTGGGTCCTGCCGTCCGCGGGGATGCCGGTGAGCTGGACGCGGGCGGTGACGCCGCGGGCGTCGGCGACGGTCGCCTGGGCCTTGTACGCGTCGACCGGCGGCGGGACGGTGCCGTCGGGCAGCGGCGGGGCGGAGCCGGTGCGCTTCAGCCGGACGTCGAACAGCAGCCGTGCGGGCCTGCCGGGGACCGTGAGCGCGGGCGCCTTGGGGCGGGCCGCGGCCAGCTCGCTGAGCGCCAGGCCGTCCCGGAGGTCGGAGCGGATCCGCAGCATCGTCCCGAGGCGCTCGGCGTCGGCGGCGAGCATGGTCGCGGACGCGGTGCCGACGGCGCCCTCGACGCGCAGGACGCCGGTCACGGCGGTGACGCCGGGCAGCGCGGCGACCCGTCCGCCGCCGCCGAGCGCGGTCGGCGCGAAGACCCCGACCGGCGCGCTGACGCGCAGGTCGGCGCCGCTCTGGAAGTCGGCCTGGTCGGTCTGCGAACGCCGCCAGGTCGCCATCGTGGTGACCGACAGCACCCCGACGGCGATCGCCATGACCAGCAGCAGGACGGGTCCGGCGTAGCGCAGCGGGCGGCGGCCGACCTGCCGGGCGCCGAGCGCGGGGGCGAGGCCGCGGCCGCGCGCGGCGACGCGTTCGGCGGCGCCGGACGCGACGGGCACGACGCGCAGCAGCAGGACGGCGCCGGCGAGCAGCCCGAGCGCGGGCCCGGACACGATGACCGGGTCGACGCCGGACGCGCCGCCGGACGCGCCGGTCCCGTCGACGCCGTACCGGGTGAGCTGCCAGATCGCGAGCGAGGCGACGAGGAGCAGCGCGAGGTCGGCGCCCGATCCGACGAGCCCGCCGCGGCGGGTGCGGCCGATGCCGGCCTGCGCCTCGACGAAGGTGCGGTTGGCGCCGCGCAGCGTCGGGACGGTGAGCGCGACGGCCCCGGCCAGCGCGGTGGCGACCGAGACGCCGTACAGCGGCGCGAGGGGCCCGGCGTCGAGCCGCAGCCCGGACGCGCGGATCGCGGGCGCCCATCCGGCGAGGTGCAGCAGCGGCCCGGCGAGCAGCGGACCGCACACCGCGGCGGGCAGCACGATCAGGGCGCCCTCGGCGACGCCGAGCGCGGCGAGCTGGCGCATGCCGAGGCCGCGGGTGCGCAGCAGCGCGACCTCGCCGCGCCGGTGGTCGGCCAGCAGCCGGGCGACGAGCATCCAGGCGCACCCGGCGAGCAGGATCAGCTGGAGCACCGGGATCAGCATCGTGGACCGGGTGACCCGGACCGCGTCGGCGAGCTGGGAGGCGAGCTTCGGCAGGCTCGTCACGACGGTGTACTGGGCGCCGCCGGCGGCCTTCTGGACGATGGCGGCGCTGCGGGCGGCGCGATCGCCGAGCCCGTCGAGGTCGCCGGTGTCGATGCGCCGGAGGTCCGGCATGACCGTCCACCGGACGTCCACGCCGGTGCCGGTGAGGCGGGCGGCGAACACGTCCTGCGGGACGACGAGCGGCCCGTAGGTGGTGTAGTCGCCGTGCTCGGCGCCGGTGGTGACCAGCTGGTCGCCCTGCCAGAAGTAGTCGTCCGGGCGGGGCACCTCGAACAGCCCGACGATCCGGGCGCGCACGACCGACTTCTTGTCGACGCGGCCGTGCAGGGTGAGGACGTCGCCGACGGAGGCGTGCACGGACCGGGCGGCGGCGGCCGGGAGGGCGGCCTCCATCTCGGCGTCCTTGCCGGCTCCGGCGCCCGGCGAGGGCCAGCGCCCCTGGGCGAGGCGCGCGTGCCGCTCGATGCCGGTGTAGGTCGCGAACGCGGTCAGCTGGGGATGCTCGATCTTCTCCTGCCCCGGCAGGGTGTAGGAGTCGCTGCGGACGCCCATCGAGACCGTCAGCGGCACGTCCCGGTAGATCTGCTTGAGCGCGCCGTCCACCTGGTGCTGGGCGGTGGTGAGGCCGCCGGCCGGGACGTTGGTGCCGAGCGTCGTGCCGACCGTGGCGAACGTCGCGTCGGCGAGCGTGCGCCGCAGGCCCTCGCGCGTCACCGAGCCCGCGTAGCCGACGAGGGCCGCGAGGACGGTCGTGGCGAACAGCGCGGTGGCGCACGCGGCCAGCACCAGCGTGCGGTCCGCGGCCATGCGCCTGACGACGAGCCCCCGTTGCCCCATAGCCGCACATGATCAATGGGTGTGATCCGGACAACAAGAGCTGACGTTGTTTCTTTTACCTATCGCAACATTTCCGGTACTTCACCATGATCTGGACAGATCGCCCATGTCTCCGGCGGACCGGCCCACGCGCGCGGGCGCTCACGCGTCGCCGTTGCGGAGGGCGATGAGGCGGTCCAGGACGTTCGCGTCCGCCGACAGGCCGTTGTGCGCGTACTCGCTGGTCACCCACGTCCGGACCCCCGGGATGGCGGCGGCCGTCGCCATCGACATCTCGCGGTCCACGTACATGTCGTCGTAGTAGACGGCCGCCGCGACCGGAACGGTCGTGGACGCCAGCCGTTCCGGGTCGTAAAGGGCGGGCCATTCGTGCGCCGCCACGAGGTCGGCGCACTCCCGTAGCGGGACCAGCGCGGGGTCCTCCTCGAAGAAGGACGGGAAGATGGTCTCGCCCAGGAAAAGGAACGGCTCGGCCTGCGGTGCGAACTCGGGGAACTCCTCGGCCACGCGGGCGGCCGACCAGTTCGACGCCGTCCCGTTGCTGACGCACGATTCGTGGATGAGCGCGTAGAGCGGCTGCGCGGCGAACGACACGATCGCGTTCACGCCGTGCAGGAACGTGTCGGAGAGCCGGCCGTCCGCGATGAACGCCTCTTCCATCAGGTAGTGCAGATTGTCGAACTGCGCGGAATGGCCGAGCCCGATGCCGACGCTCTGGAAGCGGCGGGGGGTCAGCCGCTCCCCGCCCGGCAGGCGCTCGTCGGCCCGGTCCAGGTGCGCGGCGATGCGGCGCGCGACGTCCTGGTCACCGGGATAGCGGGCGAAGTAGCGCGCGTTGGCCGCCGCGATCCGCCGGTACGCCGCCCGGTACCAGTCGTCGGGCGTCGCCGTCAGGCTCGGCAGCCCGCCGGTGACGAACGCCTCGCTCAGCCCCTCCGGCGCGATCGACAGGTACGTCACCGTGCAGAAGCCGCCGAAGCTCTGCCCGAGAACGCTCCACGGCCGGTCCCCGGCCAGGTGGCGGCGCAGCAGCTCCGCGTCCCGGACGATCGAGTCGGCGCGGAAGTGCCGCAGGAGCTCGGCGGCGGCCTTCGGGTCGGCCGGGAGCGTCTGCCGGTTCAGCGGCGTGCTGCGCCCGGTGCCGCGCTGGTCGAGCAGCAGCACCCGGTAGTCCTGGAGCGCGCGGGCGAGCCACGCCGCGGGCATCGCGCCGGGGCGCGGCGACTTGTTGCCGGGCCCGCCCTGCAGGTAGAGCAGCCACGGCAGGTCCGCGGCGCGCTTCCCGGGCGCGACGACCTCCCGCGCGTAGATCCGGATCGCCGGACCGGACGGGTCGCCGTGGTCGAGCGGCACGTCCAGGAAGTGGTCCGTGCACGCGTACCCGGGCCGGGTGAACGAGTTCGACATCCCCCCACTATCGCCGACCGCCGTGCCGGGGCCGACCGCCGTGCCGGGCGGCGGGACGGTCAGGGGCGGCGGGCGTAGTCGAGGACGCGGGGGCCGAGGACGTCCTCGATGGCGTCGAGGAGGCGCAGGAGGGCCGCCGCCGTCCTCTCGGGGTCCTCGCGGGCGTCGGTGCGCCTGCCGACCTCGCTCAGGACGTGCGCGTGCAGCCAGCCGATCTGGCCGGCGACCAGCGCGGGCAGCGGGTCGCCGGAGGCGGCGCCGGTCTCGGCGGCCAGCAGGTCGGTGAGGGACGCGGTCATCCGCACGGCGATCTCGTCGAGCCGCGCGATGAGCGTCGGGGCGGCGCGCATCATCGCGTAGAAGCCGGCGAAGCCGGGGGTGAGGCCGAGGGACGGGTCGCGGCGCCCGACCTCCTCGCGGAGGCGCCGCAGGACGGCCTCGGCGGCGGACTCCCCGCGCTCGCGCTCCCGGACGATCCCGGCGAGCCGGTCGCCGTGGTGCGGCGGGAGGACGAGGTCCTCCTTGGCGTCGAAGTAGTTGTAGACGGTGTTGACGGAGACGTCCGCGGCGGCGGCGACCTCGGCGATCGTCACCCGGTCGAAGCCGCGCTCCACGAACAGCGCGACGGCCGCGTCCGCGATGCGCCGCCGCGTCTCCCGCTTCTTCCGGTCCCGGAGCCCCTCCGCCATGCGGACACTGTAGCGGGACGCAAAGTTTAAGTCGATTGCAAATTTGTAGTCCGTTATGGTTTTATCGCCGCCATGTCCACGCCAGTCATCAGCGCCCGCGGCCTGACCCGGACGTTCGCCCTCAAGTCCGGGCCCGTGCACGCGGTGCGCGGCATCGACCTGTCCGTCCCGTCCGGCGAGATCCTCGGGTTCCTCGGGCCGAACGGCGCGGGGAAGACGACGACACTGCGGATGCTCACCACGCTGCTGCCGCCGACCGGCGGCGAGGCGGAGGTGGCGGGATGCGACCTGCGCCGCGACCCGGCCGGCGTGCGCCGCGCGATCGGGTACGTCGCGCAGGCGGGCGGGCTCGACCCCGCCTGCTCGGCGCTGGAGGAGCTCGTCACGCAAGGGCGGCTGCACCGGCTGGGCCGCGCCGAGTCGCGGGAGCGGGCCGAGCGGCTGGCCGGCGACCTGGCGCTCACCGACCTGCTGGCCCGGCCGGCCGGCGCGCTGTCCGGCGGGCAGCGGCGGCGGCTGGAGATCGCGCTCGGTCTCGTCAACCGGCCGGCGGTGCTGTTCCTGGACGAGCCGACGACCGGGCTGGACCCCGGCAGCCGCGCCGAGCTGTGGGACCTCGTCCGCCGGGTCCGGGACGAGCACGGCACGACCGTCTTCCTCACCACCCACTACCTGGACGAGGCCGACGCGCTCGCCGACCGCATCGTGGTCGTCGACGCGGGGACGGTCGTCGCGGAGGGCTCCCCCGCCGCCCTCAAGGCCCGCTACGCGGGCGACCCCGCCGCCAGCCTCCAGGACGCGTTCCTCGCCATCACGGGGCGCGGCGCCCCGGACGAGCGCGCACCCATCGCGATATGAACCGGAGAACCCTGATGCGCGAGCTCCTCGCCGACACCGGCGTCATCTTCGGCCGCTGCATGCGGGCGACGACGCGCTCCAAGACGAACCTGCTCTTCGGCATGCTGCAGCCGCTGCTCTTCCTCGCCCTCTTCGGGCCGCTGCTCACCCGGCTCGGCCTGGACGTGGACGGATCGTCGTGGCAGGCGTTCGTCCCGGGCGTGCTCGTCCAGCTGGCGATCCTCGGCGGCTCGTACGTCGGGCTCGGCATCATCGTGGAGCGCGGCCAGGGCGTCATCGACCGGATGCGGGTCACGCCCGTGCGTCCGGCGGCGCTGCTCCTCGGCCGGACGCTGCGGGACGTGGTGCAGCTCGCGGTCCAGGCGGCGCTGCTGGTCCTGCTCGGGCTCGCGTTCGGGTTGCGGGCCCCGGTCTCGGGCGTGCTGGTCGGGTTCGCGTTCGTCGCCGTGCTGTCGGCCGCGCTGTCGGCGCTGTCGTACGGGCTGGCGATGAACGTGCGGACGCCGCCGGAGTTCGCGGCGATCGCCAATACGGCGGGGATGCCGCTGATGCTGCTGTCCGGTCTGCTGCTGCCGATGACGCTGGCGCCGGGGTGGCTGGACGGCGCGTCGCGGGCCGTCCCGTTCCGGTACACGGTGGACGCCGTCCGGCAGGCGTACCTCGGGCACTACACGAGCGGGACGTTCGCGGTCGGCGCGGCGGTGACGGCGGCGTTCGCGGCGGTGTCGCTGACCGCCGGGACCTGGCTGTTCCGGCGCGGCGGCTGAGCCCGGACACGAGCGAGGCCGCAGGGGCGGCCGCGCAGGCAATGGCCGGCCCGCAGGAGTCGGCTAGCGGGCAGGGTCAGATGCGGGCGAGGACGTCGGCGATGACGTCGGGCGTGCGGGCGGGCGGCTCGGCCTGCACGCCCAGCCGGTTCAGCGCGTCCCGGTACCGGGTGACGTCGGACGCGCGGTCCGGGTACAGGGCGCCGGTGAGCTGCTCCAGGTACACGACGTCCGGCAGCTCCGGCTCGGCGAACCGGAGCAGGGTCACCGGACCGCTCTCGGCGGCGTGCCCGCCGGCGGCGAACGGCAGCACCTGGACGGTGACGTTCGGCAGCCGCGAGATCTCGATCAGGTGCCGCAGCTGCTCGCGCATCACCTCGGGGCCGCCGACGACGCGGCGCAGCGCGGCCTCGTCCAGCACGGCCCACAGCTTCACCGGCTCGGGCCGCTCCAGCACGAGGCGGCGGCGCATCCGCAGCTCGACGCGGCGGTCGATCTCCTCGGCGCTCG
Organism: Spirillospora sp. NPDC000708; assembly: GCF_040299565.1. Lineage (NCBI taxonomy): Bacteria > Bacillati > Actinomycetota > Actinomycetes > Streptosporangiales > Thermomonosporaceae > Spirillospora > Spirillospora sp. NPDC000708. Next base: position 28,549 of record NZ_JBEPCJ010000049.1, on the reverse strand, counting down.
CGCCGGGGTACCGCGCGGCGATGAGCGCGCGGGCGTAGCCGGGGGTCTGCAGCAGGTCCGGGACGTTCTGGACCTCGAACACCCGGATCAGCACGGCGCCCTGCTCCAGGCCGAGGTACGGCTCGAACCAGCCGGGCACGACGTCGGCGTACGGCTGCCACCATCCGGGCCTGTTCGCCTGCTCGGCCAGTTCCAGCAGCGCCTCGCGGCGGACCGGGTCGTCCACCCCGTAGAGGGTGAGCAGGTCGGCGACGTCGCGCTCCTTGAACCCGACGCGGCCCAGCTCCATCCGGCTGATCTTGGAGTGCGAGCCGCGGATCTCGTAGCCGGCGGCCTCGGTGGAGATCTCGGCGGCCTCGCGGAGCCGGCGCAGCTGCGCGCCGACGACCATGCGGAGCACGGTCGGCCCCGACGCGGCGGTGCCCGCCGGAACGGTGCCGGACGGGACGGGCGCGCCGGGCCCGGACGCCTCGGGCGGCGCTTCCGGTCCGAGTCTCGGGTCTCCCACGGGACGCCTCCTCCGGCGCACGGCGACGTGCCTTCCGCAAAGAAGTTACCCGTCCGCGGGCGCGTTGCCCAATGCACTCCGGCGGACCGTTTTGTGAGATTCTCAGGCGATTCTTCCGGCGCATCGCGGGCGAAACGGCGCTGACCTGGCAGGATACGAGCCGGCAAGAAAATCCCGAAAAAAGTCGCGGCGGATGTCGATCTGGCCCGCTCCCGGTCGACGCGTCAGTGAGGGCCGGGAGGGACCCGGCCCGCCAGGACGACGGAGGCACCGATGCGCTTCATGATGATGACCACGGACGACGGCGAGCAGCAGGGCGCGCCCGACGAGGCGATGATGGCGGAGATGGGCGCGTTCATCGCCGAGATGTCCGCGGCCGGCGTGCTGCTGGCGACCGGCGGCCTGGAGCCCGGCGGCACCCGCATCAAGGCGTCCGGCGGCAAGGTCACCGTCACCGACGGCCCGTTCGCCGAGGCCAAGGAGGGCGTCGTCGGCTTCGCGCTGGTCGAGGTGCGGACCCGGGAGGAGGCCGTCGAGCTGTCCAAGCGCTTCTTCCAGATCGTCGGCGACGGCGAGGGCACCATCCAGCAGGTCTTCGGCCCGGGCGACGAGGTCCCCGGCGCCTGATCGGCCGACCGCCCGGCCCCCTCCTGGTGGTGCCGGCGGTGACCTGCGGGGAGGCGACGTCCGGGTTGCGCGGCGGGCGGCGCGGGTGCTGTCATCGGCACCGTGACGCCATCCGCCGCCCCCGACGCCCCGGACGCGCGCGACGCGAGCGACCCGGGCTCGTCGGGCACCCCGGGCTCGGGCGCCCCGGAACCACCGCGCGCGCCCGCCGCGGGCGCAGGCCGCCCGGCGGGCGTGCACGCGAGCATCGACGCGGTCTGGAGGCTGGAGTCCGCCCGCATCATCGCCGGGCTGGCCCGGCTGGTGCGCGACGTCGGCCTCGCCGAGGAGATCGCGCAGGACGCGCTGGTCGCCGCGCTCGAACAGTGGCCCGAGTCGGGCGTCCCGGACAACCCGGGCGCCTGGCTCATGGCCGTCGGCAAGCGCCGCGCCATCGACCGGGTCCGCCGCGAGCAGCGGCTGGAGACCAAGCTGGAGGAGCTCGGGCACGGCCTGGAACCCGAGGCGCGCGAGGCGCCGCCCGAGTTCGACCTCGCCGCCGACGACGAGCACATCGAGGACGACGTGCTCCGGCTCGTCTTCACCGCCTGCCATCCCGTGCTGTCCACCCAGGCCAGGGTCGCGATGACGCTGCGCATGCTCGGCGGCCTCACCACCGAGGAGATCGCCCGCGCGTTCCTGACCTCCGAGCCGACCGTCGCGCAGCGGATCGTCCGGGCCAAGCGGACGCTGTCGGAGGCCGGCGTCCCGTTCGAGGTGCCGGAGGGCCCCGACCGGGCCGCCCGGCTGTCGTCGGTGCTGGAGGTCGTCTACCTGATCTTCAACGAGGGCCACGCGGCGAGCGGCGGCGACGACTGGGTCCGCGCGGACCTGTGCCAGGAGGCGCTGCGCCTCGGCCGCGTCCTCGCCCACCTCGCGCCCGGAGAGCCGGAGGTGCACGGGCTCGTCGCGCTGATGGAGATCCAGGCGTCCCGCATCCGCGCCCGCACCGGGCCGTCCGGCGAACCCGTCCCCCTGCACGAGCAGGACCGCGCCCGCTGGGACCGGCTGCTCATCCACCGCGGCTTCGCCGCGCTGCTGCGCGCGCGCGAGATCGGCGCGCCGCCCGGCCCGTACGTCCTGCAGGCCGCGATCGCCGCCTGCCACGCGCAGGCCGCCACCGCCGCCGACACCGACTGGGCGCAGATCGTCTCGCTGTACGGGCACCTCGCGCGGGTCGCGCCGTCCCCGATCGTCGAGCTGAACCGGGCCGTCGCCGTCGGCATGGCGGACGGTCCCGAGGCGGGTCTGCGGCTCGTCGACGCCATCGCCGCCGAACCGGCGCTGCGCGGCTACCCCCTGCTGCCCGGCGTCCGGGGCGACCTGCTCGCCCGGCTCGGCCGGACCGCCGAGGCCCGCGCGGAGTTCGAGCGCGCCGCGGAGCTCACCCGCAACGCGCCCGAACGCCGCGTCCTGCTCGACCGGGCCGCCGCCCTGCACGGCGCTCAGTAGTCCTTCACCGTGAACGCGTTGACGATCTCGCCGAAGTCCTGGAAGTCGATGACCTCGGTGTCCTCACCCATCTCGGCGTCGCGCTGCGCGTCCACCCGCGCCTTGTTCGTCAGCGCCAGCTCCTGGTTCGCCGCGACGTACCCGCGCAGTTCCCGCTCGTAGGCCGCGAACGCCGCGCGGTGGTCGCCGCCCGCCGCCTTCAGCTCGCCGGCGAGGACGTACGCGCCGACCATCGCCATGCTGGTGCCCTGCCCCGACAGCGGCGACCCGCAGTACCCGGCGTCCCCGAGCAGCACGACGCGGCCCTTCGACCACGCGTCCATGTGGATCTGCGCCATCGCGTCGAAGTGGAAGTCCGGCGCGTCCCACATCGTCTCCAGCAGCCGCGGCAGCTCCCAGCCGCCGCCCGCGAGCGCGTCCGCGAGGATCTTCTTCTGCGCGGCGGTGTCGCGGTAGTCGTAGGCGATCGGCTCCTTCGACTCGAAGCCCAGGTAGACGCGGACCTCCTTGTTGCCGCGGACGCTCATCACACCGCCGCCCCATGCGCTGCCCGGCATCTGGTGGAAGACCTGCCAGCGGTCCAGGCCGAGGAAGTTCGGCGCCGTCCACACGCCGAGGTAGGTGCCGAGGTGGGAGATGAACCGCTCCTCCGGCCCGAAGACGAGCCGCCGCGTGTGGGAGTGCGCGCCGTCCGCGCCGACGACGAGGTCGAACGTCCGGGTCGTGCCGCTGCGGAAGGTCACCCGCACGCCGTCGTCGTCCTGCTCCAGCGCGGCGATCGAGTCGCCGAACAGGTACTCGACGCCGTCGCCCGCCGCGTCCGCGAGGATGCGCGAGAGGTCGTCGCGGAGGATCTCGACGTCCGGGCCGTCGAGGTCGCCGGCGGTGATGGTGCGCTCCTCGCTGCGGTACAGCTCGGCGCCGTCGGCGTCCACCATCGACATCCCGCGCATCTGGACGCGCCGCTCGCGGACCAGGTCCAGGATCCCCATCCGCTCGGCCACCTCCAGCGCCGGGCCGCGCACGTCGATCGCCTGCCCGCCGGCCCGCAGGCCCTGCGTGACCTCGACGATCGTGACCTCGAACCCGTGGCGCCTCAGCCAGTACGCCAGAGCGGGGCCGCCGATGCTCGCGCCGGAGATGAGGACCTTGGTGTTCTCCATGAGTGACTCCCTCTCAGGGGCGGGAAGTGCTTCCCGCCGTCACTCGGGAGACTGGCGGCGCCCGCTGACCGCGCCCGCACCGTCCGCTGACGGGCCGGGCACGGGCGCGCGGTCACGAGGGGGCGGTCACCGGCGGGCGGTCACGAGCGGGAGGCGGCGTGGGCGGCGTCGATCTGCTCCCAGGCGACCTGCAGCAGGGCGGCGCGCTTCTCCTCCGGCGTCCCGTCCATGGACGAGATCGCGAAGGTGCCGAAGTAGACGGTGAACAGCGCGCTGAGCGACCGGACGCGGTCCAGGACGGGACTCTCCGGGTCGGTGAGCAGCGCGCCGAGGTCCTGCATGCGGTCGCGGAAGGTCTTCGGCGCCGTCCGGCCGCGCAGCGCCGCCTGGTTCTCCTGGAGGAACTGGAAGACCGGGGCCCACTCCTCCAGCGCCTCGTTCAGGCGGCGCAGCAGCTCGCGCCGGGTCTCCAGCGTCGGGGGCTGGGCGCGGGCCCAGGCGATCAGCTCGTCCAGCCGCTCGCCGATGCCGCCGACGAGGGCGTCGAGGATGTCCTCCTTGGTGCGGAAGTGGTAGTAGAGCGCGGCCTTGGTCACGTCGAGCCGCTCGGCGATCTCCCGCAGCGAGGTCTGGTCGTAGCCGCGTTCGAGGAAGAGCTCCAGCGCGACGTCCAGGATGCGTTCCCTGGTGTCCTTGCGACGCGTCTGCGGCTTGCCCACGGTATGCCTCTCCTCCGGCCGTCCTGCCCCGTCCTCCACCGTATCGCGGCAACTTACTTGACGCCCGGCTAGTTAGCGCGGCTAGCGACCGGGCCCGGCCGCCGCGGGGGCGCCGGGGACCCCGCGGAACGCGCCATCCGCCAGGGTCGTTCGGCCGGAATGGTACTGATGATGGATGCGGACGCCGCGTCCGCGGAGAGGAGCCCCCCGTGATCGCGCTTCCGGACGTCCGGGCCGCCGCCGGCCGCGTCGCCGGCCGCGTCCGCGAGACGCCGCTGCTCGGCGTGGACCCCGGCCCGCTCGCCCCCGCCGGGCGGATGTGGCTGAAACTGGAGCAGGCCCAGCACACCGGGTCGTTCAAGGCGCGCGGCGCGTTCAACCACATCCTCGCCGCGCGGGACGGCGGCCGGCTCCCGGCGGCCGGCGTCGTCGCGGCGTCCGGCGGCAACGCGGGCCTCGCGTTCGCCTACGCCGCCGCCGAGGTCGGCGCGCCCGCGGAGGTGTTCGTCCCCGAGACGGCCCCGCCGGTGAAGGTCGCGCGGCTGCGCGCGCTCGGCGCCACCGTCGTCCAGGTCGGCACCCGCTACGCCGAGGCGCAGGACGCCGCCACCAAGCGCGCCGCCGACACCGGCGCCCTGTTCTGCCACGCCTACGACCAGCCCGAGGTCTGCGCCGGCCAGGGCACCCTCGGCCTGGAGATCCTCGACCAGACCGGCGGCGAGGTCGACACGGTCCTCCTCGCCGTCGGCGGCGGCGGGCTGATGGCGGGCGTCGCCGCCGCCCTCGAAGGCCGCGCCCGCGTCGTCGGCGTCGAACCGGAGACCATCCCGACCCTCGAACGCGCCCTGCACGCGGGCCGCCCGGTGGACGTCCAGGTCTCCGGCGTCGCCGCCGACTCCCTCGGCGCCACCCGCCTCGGCGACATCGCCCACGCCGTCGCGACCCGCACCGGCGTGGTGCCGGCGCTGGTCTCCGACGACGCGATCATCGACGCGCGCCGCTTCGTCTGGGAGGAGTACCGGCAGGTCGTCGAGCACGGCACCGCCGCCGCCGTCGCGGCCCTCCGCACCGGCGCCTACCGCCCGTCCCCCGGCGAGCGCGTCGTCGTCGTGCTGTGCGGCGCCAACACCGACCCCTCCGACCTGTGAACCCGGCCTAGCGCAGTTGCGCCGCGAGCGTCCGGGCCGCGCGGAGGAGGTTGGACGTCCCCTTCCGCGCGGCCAGTTCCTCGATCTCCGGGACGGGCGCGGACGCCTTCGCCCACCGCGCCGTCCTGGCGCCGAGCGCGATGAGCCGGTCGTGGGCGAACGGCGGCCGCCGCCCCGGTTCCGGGTGCAGGAGCGGCAGCGCGGCGGCGATCGTCTCCCAGACCTCGGCGTACGCGCCCGCCTCCGCCGCGCGTTCCAGTGCCTCGACCACCCGGACCAGCTTGATCTCCCCGGCGAGCGCCAGCCGCCCGATGTGCCGGCCGAGCGCGGCGGCGGGCAGGTCGCCCCGCGCCGCCAGGACCAGCAGCGTCTCGCCGGCCTCCTCGTCGCCCGGAAGGGCGAGCTGGCAGGCGAGGAAGAACGCGACGGCCTCGGCGAGCGCCCCGGTCCCCGGCGTGCGGTCGATGAGCACGGAGACCGGCATGTTCACGCTGGACCATTCGCGCCGCCGCCGCAGCCCGGGGACGAGGTGCGCGGCGACCACGTCGGGATGGGACGGCAGCAGGCACGGCCAGTACGTCCAGTGCCAGTTCCAGGCGGTGTGGACGCACTTCTCGGGCGCGGTGAAGACGGCGTCCACCAGCGGCAGGCCGGTCGGCTCGGCGCCGATGACCACGTCGGGAGGGCCGTCCGCGACCGGGCTCACGGCCACGTCGACGCGCGGCGCCCCGCCCTCGGCGAGCCAGCGGGCGGCGGTGCGTCCCGCCTGCGACACCAGCCGGCCCGCCCGCCGGGCCGCTTCGGCGTCGGGCTCGAGCGGCAGCCTGAGCAGCGCCTGCTGGAGGTCGGCGGAACCGGGCTCCACGCCCGCCGCCTCGCACTCCTCCAGACGCTCGACGAGCGCGAGCGGGTCGACGTGGCCCGTCGGACGGGTCGGAGTGGCCAGCAGCACCGGTGGCGGCGTCCCGTCCTCCAAGGCGCGGTAGACCTCCGCGAACCGCGACACGAAGAGCCGGTCAAGGGGCGGCCCCTGCACCCGCGCGGCGAGCCGGCGGCCGTTGTGCCGGACCGGCGAGCCGATCAGCAGGCGCCCGATGCCGACCAGCCACTCCTCGGGTGCGAGCCAGAAGTCCAGGCGTTCGAGGTACGGATGGAAGTCCCTGTGCAGTACGGGGGTCAGCGCGGCGCGCAGGGCGTCGCGGTCCTGCCGGATGAGGCGGACGTAGGCGGCGAGCAGCTGCTCGCTCACCGCCCAGCCGATCCCGTCCTGGAGGGCCTTGGCCAGCTCGACCGGAGTCGTGATGGGCGGCGGCAACGGCTCCGGCGCCGGTTCCGGGACCCGTCCGGGCACGGCGAGGGCGGGCGGGGCGGGGTCGTCGTCCACCGGGTCCGCTTCGGAGACCTCGCCGCCGAAACGGGCGACGACCTGCGCCGCGAGGTCGGGCGGCAGCAGCGGCACGGCGTCGCGCAGGGCGGCGCCGTCCGTCGCGGCCGGGAGCTTGAGCGCGACCCGCACGGCCCGCTGCCGGACGGCGTACGACTCGTGCCCGAACGCGCGCGCGAGCGCGGCGGCGCAGCCGTCCGCGAGGTCGGGGCGGCGCCGCACGGTCCGCTCCAGCCACGACAGGCCCGTCCGGACGAGCCCGGACTCGGCGCGGAACAGCAGGCCGTCCAGGGCCTCGACCACGAGGTCGGGCGGCAGGTCGTCGCGGTCCTTCAGCAGGTCGAGGGCGGACTCCGCGACCGGGCCGGGCGCGGCGGGCAGCAGCCGCGCGTAGTCGCGGGCGCGGGCGCCCGCCTCGGCGTCCGACGGGGCGAGCGCGTCATGGAGCCGGACGAAGAACCGCAGGTCGAGGGCCGTCCCGCCGCGCAGGAACCGGCGGACGCAGCCGTCCAGCAGCATCCCCCGGTCGACCTGGCCCCGCGCGGCGAGCGTGGCGAGCCCCCGGACCCAGCGGTCGCTGTCGCGCAGCTCGCGGCCCACGCCCTCCGCCTCGAAGATCCGCGGCAGCAGCACCGGGAGCAGCGGGTCGCGGGTGCGCGGCGGCGCCGAGGCGACCCAGCCGACGACGAGCGGATCGTGCTCGGGCGGTTCCGCCCCGGTCGCCCTCAGCAGGGCGAGGACGAGGTTGAGGCCGGTGTGGCGCGGCCCCCGCAGCCGCAGGGCGAGGCGCCGCGCCAGATCGGCGAGCCAGGCGTCGTCGTGGCCCTGCCAGAGGCCCATCAGCAGGGCGGTGTCGTGGTGGTCGTCCGTCCAGCGCGAGTTGAACTCGCGGCGGCCCAGCCAGGACGCGACGGCCGACGCGCCGCCGAGCGTGCCCGCCCCGGCGGCGCGGAACGCCGGCGCGAAGTCGTCGATGCCCTCCCAGGTCTCGCGCCGCGACCGCACTTCGCGCACGTGGCCGGGGAGCGCCTCGGCGACCTCGCGGCGGCCGGCGGCGTCGAGGGAGAGGACCGCGCCGGCCACGGCGTCGGCCTTCCGCGCGTCGATGAGCGCGGCGATCTCGTCCCACGCGGTCGTCGTCATGCCCACGAACATTAGGCCCGCTCACCGACATTCCGGAGTCAGGCTCCGAAATAGGCGCCGCCGTTGAGGTGGAGCACCTGCCCGGTGATGTGCCCGGCGCCCGGCGAGGCGAGGAACGCGGCGAGCGCGGCGACGTCCTCCGGCGTTCCGGCGCGCTTGGTGGCGGTCTGCCCGACCAGCATGGCGCGCCGCTCGCCGGTCATCTGGTCGCCGAAGAACTCGGTGTCCTCGACGAGGCCGGGAGCGATCACGTTGGCGGTGACGCCGCGCTCGCCGACCCGCGCGGCCAGCTCGATGTTCCAGACGCGCATGCCGGCCTTCGCCGCGCCGTACGATCCGCCGCCGCGGCCGCCCGCGATCGAGCCCATGCTGATCACGCGGCCGCCGCGGGCGAGCCGCGGTTCCAGGGCGGTCGTGACGAGGACGGTGCCGACCAGGTTGACCTCCAGGTTGGCGAGCCACGCGTCGCGGACGCCGGCGAGCCCGGACGGCGCGGGGCGTCCGGTGTCGGTGTTGCCGCCGGCGTTGTTGACGAGCACGTCCACCGTCTCGGGCAGCTCGGCGAGGGCGGCCTCGACCTGGCCGGGGTCGGTCACGTCGAAGACGACGGGCCGCACGCGGGGGCCGAGGCCGGCGGCGGCCTCGGCGAGCACCTTCTCGCGCCGGCCGGTGATGACGACGTCCAGGCCGTCCGCCGCGAGGGCCGCCGCGACGGCCCGGCCGATGCCGGTCCCGCCGCCGGTCACCACTGCGCTGCGGGTCATGGGGACCTCCTTTGTTTAGGTCTAAACTTCGCCCTAAGCTAGACGCCGTGGAGGACGAACGCAAACACGGGGACCCGGTCGACGCCATCGCCGAGGCGTGGGCGCGCGAGCGTCCCGGCACGCCGGTCGCGTCCATCGGGATCATCACCCGGGTGTGGCGCGCGGCGAAGTTGCTCGGCGACGAGCGGCGCCGCACGCTCGCCCGGCTCGGCATCGACACGGCCACGCTCGACCTGCTGTCCACGCTGCGCCGGCGCGGAGCGCCGTACGCGATGACGCCCGGTCAGCTGCGCGAGGCGTCGCTGCTCACCGCGGGCGCGATCACCCAGCGGGTGGCGCGGGCGGAGCGGGCGGGGCTGGTGGAGACCGAGCGCGGGCCGCGCGGCCGGACGTCGTCGGTGCGGCTGAGCGACGCGGGCCACCGGCTGATCGAGGACAGCGTGAACCGGCTGCTCACCTACGAGGACTCCCTCCTCGACCACCTGGACGAGGAGGAGCGCGAGCGGCTCACCGAGCTGCTGCGCCGCCTCCTGGACGGGCTCGTCGAACGGCTCGGGGCCGACGCCAAGCCCGGCCAGGTGGGCGAGCGCTGAGCGTCAGGAGAGCAGGTCGGCGAGAGTCTCCCGGCGGGACGGGTGGCGCAGCTTGTGCATCCCCTTGGACTCGATCTGGCGGATGCGCTCGCGGGTCACCCCGTAGACCTTGCCGACCTCCTCGAGCGTCTTCGGCTCGCCGCCCGCGAGACCGAACCGCATCGAGATGACGCCGGCCTCGCGCTCGGTGAGCGTCTCCAGCACGGCGTCGAGCTTGCCGCGCAGCATCGAGGACGCGACCACGTCGGCGGGGTCGCCGCCCTCGGGGTCCTCGATGACGTCGCCGAGCTCGCCGTCGCCGTCCTCGCCGAGCGGGGTCTGCAGGGACAGCGGCTCGCGGGCCTGGCGGCGCAGCCACTCGACCTTCTCCGGCGTGACGTCCAGCTCGACGGCCAGCTCCTGCGCGGTGGGCTCGCGGCCGAGGTCCTGCATCATGCGGCGGCGGATCCGGGTCATCCGGTTGAGCACCTCGACGACGTGCACCGGGATGCGGATCGTCCGGGACTGGTCGGCGAGGGCGCGGCTGATCGCCTGCTTGATCCACCAGACGGCGTAGGTGGAGAACTTCAGCCCGCGCCGGTACTCGAACTTCTCCACGGCGCGGATCAGCCCGAGGTTGCCCTCCTGGACGAGGTCGTTGAGCGGCAGGCCGTGCCCCATGTACCGCTTGGCCAGCGACACGACCAGGCGGAGGTTGGCCTCGACCATGTGCTCCTTGGCGCGGCGCCCGTCGGCGGCGATCCAGGCCAGGTCGTCGCGGTCCTGCGGGGACAGGGCGTCGCCGAGGGTCTCCAGGCGTTCGCGCGCGAACAGCCCGGCCTCGATGCGCTTGGCCAGCTCGACCTCCTGCTCTGCGGTGAGCAGCGGGGTCCGGCCGATGCGGGAGAGGTAGTCCTTCATCGGGTCGACGAGGTCGCGGCTCGCGGACACGCCGCGGGCGGAGGCGCCCCGGGCGGCCGTGCCGCGCGCGGACGCGGCGCGGGCGGGCTCGGGGGTCGCGACACGGGGGGTGCTGGCGTTCAGGGCGGTGTCCTTTGCTCGTCCGGCCGGGAGGGAACGGGTCACCCGATCTCGGTACCCGGCAGCCCGGCGGCATAAACTTAGGTCGAGCCTAGACATGTGCCAACTATAAATTTATGTCGACCTATGAGAGGATGCCCGGCATGGGTTTGCGGGAACTGAAGAAACAGCAGACGCGGCAGGCCATCTCACACCAGGCGACGCGCCTGTTCCTGAGGCACGGGTTCGACCGCGTGACCATCGCCGACGTCGCCGCCGCCGCGCAGGTCGCGAAGATGACGGTCACCAACTACTTCCCGCGCAAGGAGGACCTGGCCCTCGACCTGCACGAGGAGTTCGTCGCCCAGCCCGCCCGCACGGTCGCCGAGCGCGCGCGGGGCGAGTCCGCGCTCGCCGCGCTGCGCCGCGCGTTCCTCGACGCCGTCGACCGGCGGGACGCGGTCATCGGCTTCTCCGGCGCCGACTTCGCCCGCATGATCACCGAGAGCCCCGCGCTGGTCGCGCGGCTGCGCGAGTTCCACGAGGAGCGCGAGCACGCGCTCGCCGCCGTCCTCGCCGAGGAGACCGGCGCGGACGCCGGCGACGTGGTCGTCCGCGTCGCCTCGGCGCAGCTCATCGGCGTCCACCGCGTCCTGTTCGAGGAGACGCTGCGCCGCACCATCGCCGGTGAGGACCGCGACGCGATCGCCGCGGCCCTCACCGGCTCCGCCGAGAAGGGCTTCGCCCTCCTGGAGCCGTCCCTGGGGGACTACGCCGTCAGGCGATGACGAGGAGCAGGTCGCCGGCCTGGACGGGGGTGGCCGCCGGGACGGCCAGGCGGGACACGGTCCCGGCCACCGGGGCGGTGATCGCGGCCTCCATCTTCATCGCCTCGATCGTGGCGACCGTGTCGCCGGCCTCCACCCGGTCGCCCTTCGCGACGCGCAGCGTCACCGAGCCGTCGAACGGCGCGCCGACGTGGCCGGGTTCGGCCGGGTCGGCGCGCTCCACCGGCGGCGCGTCCGACGCGACCGACTTGTCGCGCACGGACAGGGTGCGGAGCTGGCCGTTCACCGTGCAGATGACCTGCCGGACGCCCGCCTCGTCGATGTCGCCGACCGCTTCGAGCCCCGCCAGCACCCGCACGCCCGGTTCGAGGTCGAACGCGACCTCCTGCCCGGCGCGCATCCCGTAGAGGAACGCGCCGGTCGGCAGGACGGACAGGTCGCCGTACGCCGCGCGGGCCTCGCGGTACTCCTTCGCGGGGCCAGGGAACAGCAGGCGGTCGAGGGTGTCGCGGACCTCGGGCCCGGCGAGCGCCTTCTCCTCCGCGCCGTCCAGCTCGGCGCGGGCCGGGGTGTACTGGCGCCCGGCGAGCGCCTTGGTGCGGAACGGCTCGGGCCAGCCGCCGGGCGGGTCGCCGAGCTCGCCGCTGAGGAACCCGATGACGCTGTCGGGGATGTCGTAGCGCTCGGGGTTCGCGGCGAAATCGTCCGGGTCGGCGCCGGCGGCGACGAGATGCAGGGCGAGGTCGCCGACGACCTTGCTGGACGGCGTGACCTTGACGAGCCGGCCGAGGATGCGGTCGGCGGCGGCGTAGCAGCGCTCGATCTCCTCGAACCGGTCGCCGAGGCCGAGCGCGACGGCCTGCTGGCGCAGGTTCGACAGCTGCCCGCCCGGGATCTCGTGCTGGTAGACGCGTCCGGTCGGCGACGGCAGGCCCATCTCGAACGGCGCGTACAGCTTGCGCACCGCCTCCCAGTAGGGCTCCATCACGGTGAGGGCGTCGAGGTCGATGCCGGTGGCGCGGCCGGTGAAGTCGGTCGCCGCGACGATCGCCTGCAGGGGCGGCTGGCTCGTCGTGCCGGAGAGGGGCGCGGCTGCGCCGTCCACGGCGTCCACACCGGCTTCGATGGCCGCGATGTAGGTGCCGATCTGGCCGCCTGCGGTGTCGTGGGTGTGGAGGTGGACGGGCAGGTCGAAACGCTCCCGCAGAGCGCTCACCAGTGTGCGCGCGGCAGGAGCGCGCAGGAGACCGGCCATGTCCTTGATGCACAGGATGTGGACGCCCGCCTCGACCAGTTCCTCGGCGAGGCGCAGGTAGTAGTCGAGGGTGTAGAGGCGCTCGTCCGGGGACGACAGGTCGCCCGTGTAGCAGAGGGTGCCCTCCACCAGCGCGTGCGTCTGCAGCGCCGCGTCGATCGCGGGACGCATGCGTTCGACGTCGTTCAGCGCGTCGAACACGCGGAAGATATCGACGCCCGTACTGGCGGCCTCCTTGACGAACGCGCGCGCCACCGAGTCGGGGTACGGCGTGTAGCCGACGGTGTTGCGGCCGCGCAGCAGCATCTGGATGCACAGGTTCGGTGCCGCTTCCCGGATGGCCGCGAGCCTGTCCCACGGGGACTCGCCCAGGAAGCGGAGCGCGACGTCGTACGTCGCGCCGCCCCACGCCTCTATGGAGAGGAGCTGCGGAGTCATGCGGCCGAGGTAAGGCGCCGCGGCGACGAGGTCGTGCGTGCGTACCCGGGTCGCCAGCAGCGACTGGTGCGCGTCCCGGAACGTGGTGTCGGTGACGGCAAGCGCGTTCTGCGCCCGCAACTGCTCGGCGAACGCGCGCGCGCCGAGAGCCAGAAGGCGGTCGCGGGAACCTTCCGGGAACGGGTCGTCGAGCTGGAGCGGCGGGAGCTTCGTCGCCGGGTCCAGGGCCGTGGGCGCCTCACCGTGCGGCTTGTTGACGGTGACGTCCGCGAGGTAACGGACGAGCCGCGTCGCACGGTCGCCGCTCGACCGCGCCGTCAACAGCTCCGGATGGTCGGCGATGTAGGACGTGCTGACGCCGCCCCTGCGGAAGTCCTCCTCGTCCAGCAGCGCCTGCAGGAACGGGATGTTCGTCGCGACGCCCCGGATGCGGAACTCGGCGACCGCCCTGCGCGCGCGCCGCACGGCCTCCTCGAACGTCCGGCCCCGGCATGTCAGCTTCACCAGCAGCGAGTCGAAGTGCGGGGACACGATCGCGCCGCCGTGCGCGGTACCGGTGTCCAGGCGCACCCCGGCGCCGCCCGGCGACCGGTACGCCGAGATCTTCCCGGTGTCGGGGCGGAACCCGTTCGCGGGGTCCTCGGTCGTGATCCGGCACTGCACCGCGAACCCGCCGACCACCACGTCCTGCTGGGAGATGCCGAGGTCGTACAGGGTCTCGCCGCCCGCGATGCGCAGCTGGCTCTGCACGAGGTCGACGCCCGTGACCTCCTCCGTCACGGTGTGCTCGACCTGGATGCGCGGGTTCATCTCGATGAAGACGTGCTCGCCGCGGTCGTTCACCAGGAACTCGACGGTCCCGGCGTTCACGTAGCCGATCTCGCGGGCGAACTTCACCGCGTCCTCGCACAGCCGCTCCGCGATGGCCGCGTCCAGGTGCGGCGCCGGCGCGATCTCCACGACCTTCTGGTGCCGCCGCTGCACCGAGCAGTCGCGTTCGCGCAGGTGGACGGTGTGCCCCGCACCGTCGGCGAGGACCTGCACCTCGATGTGGCGGGGCCGGTCCACCGCCTGCTCCAGGAAGACCGTCGGGTCGCCGAACGCGCTCTCCGCCTCGCGGCGCGCCGTGTCCACGGCGGCCTCCAGCTCCTCGCGGTGGTCGACGCGGCGCAGCCCCCGCCCGCCGCCGCCCGCCGCGGCCTTCACGAACAGCGGGAACCCGACCTCGTCGGCCGCCTCCAGCTCCCGTCCGGGCTCCGGCGTCGCCGACCGCAGCACCGGCAGGCCCGCCCGCCGCGCCGCCGCGACCGCCTCGATCTTGTTGCCGGCCAGGCTCAGCACCCGCGACGGCGGGCCGACGAACGTGATGCCGTTGCGCTCGCACGCCTCCGCCAGCTCCGGGCTCTCCGACAGGAACCCGTAGCCCGGGTAGACGGCGTCGGCGCCGACCCGCAGCGCCGTCTCCACGATGCCGTCCACGTCCAGGTAGGCGCGGACGGGGTGGCCGTGCTCGCCGATCTCGTACGCCTCGTCGGCCTTCTGCCGGTGCAGCGACAGCCGGTCCTCGTGGGCGTAGACGGCGACGCTGGCGATGCCGAGTTCGTACGCGGCGCGGAACGCGCGTACGGCGATCTCGCCGCGGTTCGCGACGAGCAGCTTTGTGATCACGTGTTCTCCCAGGAGACGGCTCGGGCGCGTCCGCCCGCACCCGACGGCCTCCCGGGCTCGGCGCTGAGCGTCGGAGGAGCATGGGCCGGTCCGGCGGGCGAACCGAATCTTCGGATACCTACCCAGTTGACCGGCCGGGCCCCGCCCGGGATACCCCGTCCCCTTGTGAACAAAGTGATAGATCGCGGTTACCGCGAAAAAGGCTCTTTCGTTCCGTCCGCGGCGAGGAGGGTCTCGGCGATCGCCCTGGCCCGGAGCGCGGGCGCGGCCGACCGCTCGCGCAGCGCGGTCACCAGCGCGCCGTCCAGCAGCAGGACGAACTGCCGCGCCAGCTCCGCGGCGTTCGCACGGTGCCCCGCCTCGGCGAGCAGTCGCTCGAAGAACGCGGCCACCGCCGTCTTGTGCGCGTCCGCGAGCCGCCGCACCCCGGCGTCGCTCCCGGCCGTCTCGGCCATCGCGTTGAGGAACGAGCACCCGTGGAAGTCCGCGCTCTCGAACCGTCCGGCCATCACGTCGAAGACGTCGAGGGGGTGCCCGCCGCGCTCGGCGACGGCCTCCTCCAGGCCCCTGCGCCACGTGCAGTCGCGCTCGCCGAGGACGGTCGCGACCAGGTCCTCCTTGCTCTGGAAGTGCCGGTAGAAGGACGCGCGGCCGACACCGGAGGCGGCGAGCAGCCGTTCCACGCCGACCGCGCGGACGCCCTCGGCGTAGAAGAGCTCCTCGGCGGCCTGGACGAGGCGGTCGCGCGCACGGGTCGGCATGCCGCCAGCGTATCCGGCTTTGACGGAAAACGGAACCGACCGGTACCGTCTCGAAAACGGAACCGATCGGTACCGTTCTGACGCCGCGCCAGCCGAAGGAGACCGCATGGCCGTCACCGCGCCGCCGGAGAGCCCGCCCACCGGGGTCCCCGCCCGCACCCTCGTCCTCGCCGCCGGCACCTTCGCCGTCGGCACCGACGCGTTCGTCGTCGCGGGCGTGCTGCCCGAGATCGGCCGCGACCTGCACGTCGGCGTCGCCGCCGCCGGACAGCTCGTCACCGTCTTCTCGATCGCCTACGCCGTCCTGTCCCCGGTCATGGCCGCCCTCACCGGCACCTGGCCGCGCCGCCGCGTGCTGCTCACCGCCCTCGCCGTCCTCGCCGCCGGCAACGCCGCCACCGCCCTCGCGCCCGGCTACGGATGGGTGCTGGCCAGCCGCGTCATCGCCGCGGGCGGCGCCGCGATGTTCACCCCCATCGCCGGCGCCACCGCCGCCGCGCTCGCCGGCCCCGCGCACCGCGCCCGCGCGCTCTCCTACGTCACCGTCGGCCTCGTCACCTCCACGGCCCTCGGCGTCCCGATCGGGACGCTGCTCGGCACCGTGATGTCCTGGCGCGGGACGATGTGGTTCGCCGCCGCGCTCGCCGCCGTCGCCGCCGCCGGGGTCGCCGCGCTGCTCCCGCACGTCCCCGCGCCGCCCGCCGTCGGCCTGCGCGCACGCCTCGCGCCCCTCGCCGACCGCCGGGTCAACGCCCTCCTCGCCACCACCGCGATCCTGTTCACCGGCATCTACCTGCTGCAGAACTACATCAGCGTGGTCTTCGAGCCCGCCACCGGCGGCGGCGGACGCTCCCTGGCGGTGCTGCTGTTCGTCTCCGGCTGCGCGGGCACCGCCGGCAACCTCATCACCGGCGCGTGGGCCGACCGCTTCGGGCCGCGCCGCGTCATCACGGGCGTCGCCGTCGTGCTGGCCGCCGACCTCGCGCTGCTGCCCGTCACCGGGACGACCATGGCGGGCGCCGCGGCCGCCGCCGCCGTCTACGGGTTCACCGCATGGGGCGTCATGGTCCCGATGCAGCACCGGCTCATCGCGGTCGCTCCGGACGCGTCCGCCCTCCTCGTCTCCCTCAACGCCTCCGCCGTCTACCTCGCCGTGTCGATCGCGGGCGGCGCGGGCGCGCTGTGGCTGCGGGCCGCGGACGCCACGTCCCTCGCCTGGGTCGCCGCCGCCGTCACCGTCGCGGGCCTCGCGGCCTCCGAGGCCGCGCACCGGCTCACCGCCGCCTCCCGCACCCGATGACCGCCTTCATCCGGCCCGCCACGCGGACCTGCCGGACGCTCTAGGCTGTTCGGTCGGGTTTCGTGTGCTTGTAGGGGGAACAGGGTGCGGCTGCCGGAACATCTCGAACTTCTCGTCTCCGACGAGCCCGTCCTCGACGTGTACTCCTACGGGCCCTGGCGCGTCCCGGACGGCCTGTACGACGAGATCCGCGCCCGCATCGACACGCTCGCCGCCGACCCGCGCTGCAAGGACGCCACCACCAGCGAACACTCCCTGCTCACCGCGCCCGCCCCGCTCGTCGTCGCGGAACTGCTCCTCACCCTCGACTTCCTGCTCGGCGCCGGAGCCGTCAACGCCGGCACCCACTCCCGCCTGCAGTACCAGTTCTTCAACCGCTACCACAACGAGCCCCGCGACCCGCTGCGCGACGCCGGCGGGTGGGGCGTCAGCCGCGGCTCCTTCCAGCCCCTCGAATGGCTGGAGGACTGCGGTGACCAGGACCTCGCCCTGACGCTCGCCCGCGAGTCCCTCGACGTCTTCGAGGGACTGGAGCCCATCGAGCAGCGCCGCCAGGCCCTCATCAAGCTGTACGACGACCCGCCGCCCGCGCTGCGCATCCAGACGCCGCTCGCCGAACAGCGCGCCCTGTGGCTCGCCCACGCGAGCGACGACATCGTCACCGTCCTGCCCGAACTCGCCGGACCCATCGGCTACCTCGAATGGGTCTGCTCCGGGCTCCTGCCCGTCCACGAGCACCTGCGCGAGGTCGCCCCGCACGACGAGACCGCCGACGAGCTGCTCGTCCACCTGCTCCTCCAGGGCGGCCTCAAGCAGGTCCCCGCCGAACTGTCCGTCGTCCTCACCGAGGACCGGTACGGCGAACTCCTCGAACGCTTCGCCCGCGACCGCGACACCTTCGAACCGAACCCCTGGTACCTCAACGAATGGGGATGGCTCGGACGCGCCCTCGGCGCCGGCGCCATCGACGCCTGCCGCGGCTGGCTCGACATGGCCATGCGCTTCACCGGCTGCGTCCAGGGCCTGCCCAACGAGCCCCGCATCCCCGACCCCGAATGGATCCCCGTCGGCGAGTTCGGCGCCGACGTCCGCCGCCTGTTCACCCCCCGCCGCCGCATGGTCAACCCGCTCGCCGCCGGCGTCGGCACCGCCCCGTCCCGCAACCGCCGCACCCGCCGCGCCGAGGTCGGCTCCGGCCTCGTCGGGCAGCCCGACGTCGTCGCCGCGCTGGAGACCATCGCCGAGACCGGCGGGCCCGTCCGGCTGATGCTCGTCGGCCCCGACGGCACCGGCAAGCGCGACGCCGCCCAGGAGATCGCCCGGCTGCTCCGCGAGCACC
The DNA here is from genome assembly GCF_040299565.1 of Spirillospora sp. NPDC000708. NCBI lineage: Bacteria > Bacillati > Actinomycetota > Actinomycetes > Streptosporangiales > Thermomonosporaceae > Spirillospora > Spirillospora sp. NPDC000708. The sequence continues at coordinate 10,461 of NZ_JBEPCJ010000049.1, read as the reverse complement.
GCATCGTCGAACCGCCGCTGTGGCTCGCCGACGACTTCTTCGCCGGCAAGGAGGTCTCCTCCGCCACCACGCAGCTCTACAGCGAGGCCCGCGACGCCGCCGGCAACCGCCTCATGGTCATCGACGGCCTGGACGACATGTCCCGCGACGGCCGCAGCGGCGAGGCCATCGTCGAGGAGCTCCACCGCGCCCTCGACGTCCACGACGACCTCCACGTCGTCGCCCTGTGCGAACCCGGCGGCGACGAGCGCATCCGCGAGGTCAACCCCGGCCTCTCCCTGCGGTTCCAGGTCGTCCGCACCCACCCGTTCGACGCCGACGGGTACGCCGAGCTGTTCAACCGCGCCCTCCAGCAGCGCGGCGCGCGCGCCCACAAGCGCGCCCTCACCGCCGCCGGGCAGCTCCTCGTCCGGACCCCGCCCATCCGCAACCTCCGCAACGCCCGCCTCGCCCAGCGCCTCGCCGACATCGTCGTCGAGAACGTCCGCGCCAGCACGCCCGCCGGCGAGGAGCTCGTCGTCAAGCGCGCCGACGTCCCCGCCGCCTTCGACACCGCCGGCACCCCGTCCGACCCCATGGCCGAACTCGCCGCCCTCACCGGCCTCCGCACCGTCAAGGCGGAGATCGAGCTGCTCGTCGCCGGCGCCAAGGCCGCCAAGCTGCGCCGCGAGGCCGGCCTGCCCTCGCCCGCCGCGCCCGCCCGGCACATGGTCTTCACCGGCGACCCCGGCACCGGCAAGACCGTCGTCGCCCGCCTCCTCGCCCGCATCTTCAAGGACCTCGGGCTGCTGTCGTCCGGCCACCTCGTCGAGGCGTCCCGCTCCACCCTCGTCGGACGCTACGTCGGCGAGACCGCCGTCAAGACCCGCGGCGTCGCGCAGAGCGCCGTCGGCGGCGTCCTGTTCATCGACGAGGCCTACGCCCTCACCGAGACCAGCATGTCCGACGACTACGGCCAGGAGGCCATCGCCGAGCTCATCAAGGTGATGGAGGACCACCGCGACGACCTCGTCGTCATCGTCGCCGGCTACGAGCGCGAGATGCAGCGCTTCATCGCCTCCGACCCGGGCCTCGCGTCCCGCTTCCCCACCACCGTCCGGTTCCCCGACTTCACCGACGCCGAACTCGTCGAGATCTTCACCGGGCAGGCGGCCGCCGCCGGCCTGTCGCCCGCCCCCGCCGCCCTCGACAAGATCACCGAGCTGCTCCGCCGGGCCCCGCGCGGCCGCTCCTTCGGCAACGCCCGCGTCATGCGCAACCTGTGCGAGCGCGCCATCGCCCTGCAGGCCCGCCGCGTCACCGCGCTCCGCCGCCCCGGCCCCGACGACCTCGCCGCGCTGCTGCCCGAGGACATCCCCGACGGCCTCACCGGCGCCGGACGCGTCGTCCCCGCCACCGACCCGCTCGCCGAGCTCGACGCCCTCATCGGGCTCTCCGCGGTGAAGGAGGAGGTGCACCGCCTCGCCGCCGAGGCCCGCGGCGCCGAACTGCGCCGCGCCGCCGGCAAGCAGGTCACCGTCCCCACCCGGCACATGATCTTCACCGGCAGCCCCGGCACCGCCAAGACCACCGTCGCCCGGCTCGTCGCGTCCGTCTACGGCCACCTCGGTCTGCTGTCGTCCGGCCACCTCGTCGAGGTGTCCCGCGCCGACCTCATCGGCCCCTACCTCGGCCAGACCGCCCCGCGCGTCCGCGCCGCCGTCGAGCAGGCGCTCGGCGGCGTCCTGTTCGTCGACGAGGCGTACTCCCTCGCCGGCGACGCCTACGGGCAGGAGGCCGTCGCCACCCTCGTCCAGCTCATGGAGGAGTACCGAGGCGACCTCGTCGTCATCGCCGCCGGCTACGCGCGCGAAATGGACGCCTTCCTCGCCGCGAACTCCGGCCTGTCGTCCCGGTTCCCCAAGCGCATCTCCTTCCCCGACTACACCGACGACGAGCTCGCCGCCATCTTCGAGCACCTCGCCGCCGCCGAGGGCCTCACCCTCGCCCCCGACGTGCCCGGACGCCTGCGGGCCGTGCTCCGCGACACCCCGCGCGGCCCGTCCTTCGGCAACGGCCGCCTCATGCGCAACCTGCTGGACGCCGCCGTCGCCGCCCAGTCCGAACGCCTCACCGCGTCCGGCTCCCCGTCCGACACCGAGATCATCACCCTGCGCGCCGAGGACCTCCGCACCGCCGCCCCCGCGTCCTCGGAGAGCGCCACGGGCCTGTACCTGTGACCCGTCCACAGGTGGTCTGACGGCGCAACACACAATTGGTCGGAATCTCCCGGCTGCGCCTGTCTAGACTCGTCTCGCCCAATCAATGCGGAGCTGGAAGGGGCTCGGTGTCCGATCGAGACTGGCAGCACACGGTGCTGCGCGACCTCGGCGCACTGGAAACCGGCCTGGTCCCGCCAACCCCGCGCCCAACCCCACCAGCGTCCCCTGCCCCTGCCGGTGCCGCGACCGGTCCACCCGCACCCGCCGAGACCAGCCCACCCGCAGCCCCGAACACACCACCTACAGCCGCCGCGCATGCAGCCGCCGAAACAAGGCCACCTGCAGCCGCCGAGGCCAGACCGCATGCGGCCGCGAGCACATCACCGCCCTCCCCCGCCCGCAATTCCACGCCGCCCGCAGGCACCCGCACGCCCACAGCGCCCTTCTCCCGGACCGCCGTCCCGCACCCGACCCCGGCCACCGCCCGGACGGCCACGCTGCCTCCCACCCCAGCACCGTCCGCCTCCACGGGATCTGCCGCACGGCCAACTGAGGCGCGCCCCGCACCCCAGAAGCCACACCCGGACGAGCCACCCAAACCACACGCGGACAAGCCGACCAAGCCAAACGCGGACGAGCCAACCGAGCCAGACGCGGACGAGGCAATCGGGCCACACGCGGAGGAGCCGACCAAACCACAGGCGCCCCCGTCCGCTCCCCCTCAGCCTTCAACAGCTGCGAGCGCAACCCAGACGCCTGCCCCGTCCTCCACCGCGCTCGCGGACAAAACCGCAGCACCCGTCCCGTTCGCCCCCTCAACAGAAGCCGCCTCCTCCAGCACCACCGGCTGGCCGATCACACCCCCGCCCTCACCTCCACTTCACCCCTCACCGGCTTCAAGCTCCGCGAGCGCGGCAGAAACGCCTGATCCCTCCCCCTCCACCCTCGCGGACAAGAGCCCCTCGCCTTCCCCGTCCGTTCCCTCAACGGAGCCCGCCCCCTCCAGCACTCCTGGCTGGACGATCACGCCCCCGCCTACACAGTCGCTCCCGCCTTCGCCCCCACATCCGTCTTCGCCCTCGACCACAGCAAGCCCTCCACCAAGGCCGGGCCTGGCCACCTCCGACAAGGCGACACCGCTTCCCACCCCGGAGCCGCCCGCAACCTCGAACCGCCCCTCCGCTCCCGAAGACCGGATGACCCCCCAGCCACCCCCCGCCACCTCGGCACCAGCACCGCCCTATACGCCCCCAAAGGACGCCGCACCTCCCGTCCAAACACCGACCCCCCACGTCTCCGCGGACATCGAGCCTCCACCCCCTCCCGCAACAGGCTGGACGATCACTCCGCCGGTTGGGGCATCGCCTGCCGCCGCGCTCCCTCCGCCCACGCCCGGGCCACGGCCGCACGAGGCGAGTGCATCGCCATCCGAGCCGTCCAGCGCCACCTTCCCCGTCGCCTCACAACCTGGGGAAGCGCCCCCGCAGCCAGAGGTGTCTCCTCAGCCGAAGATGCCGCCTAAGCCAGCACCGTTCGAACCGCTCCCGCACATGCCGAACCCACCGGCATCCGGGCCGTCCCCGAGCGTGCCCCAGCCTTCGACCATTCCGCCGCCGAGCACGCCAGCGCCCTCAAGCACGCAACAACCGTCAAACACACAGCCACCTCCGGCCACGCAGCCGCCCCCGGGCACACAGCCAGCTCCAGGCACGCCACCGCCTCCGAACACTCCGCCGCCTCCGAACACTCCGCCGACCTCGGGCATGCCGCCGACCTCGAACACTCCGGCGTCAGCGGGCATGCCGCCGCACAGCGTCCCCGAGTCACCACAAGTCAGGCCGTCCGCACCCACCGGAGGGTCCAACCGGTTCGCCACGCCGCCCGGCGGCGTCCCCGCGCCCGACGACCTCGTCCGGCGCAATCCGCACGGCGACCCGATGGCCCGCCGGCTCGGACGCGGCGTGCGCCGCGCGATGGGGGCGTCGGCCGCCGGGCAGGTCCGGGAGCTGTCGCAACTGGCAGCGCAGATCGGCGTCCCGGTCCCGTCGAGCCGCCGGATCGCGGTGACCAGCATCCGCGGCGGCGCGGGCAAGTCGACGATCGCCGCGCTCATCGCGGGGATCCTCCGGCAGTACCGCCCGGACCGCGTCCTCGCGATCGACGCCGATCCGGGCCTCGGCTCCCTCGCCCTGCGCATCGGCGTAAACGCACCCAGCTCGCTCCGGGACCTCGCCGCCGCGCGCCCCCAGTCCTGGGAGGAGACGGCCGCCCACCTCGGCCGGACCCCCGAAGGCCTCTTCGTCCTGCCCGCCGCCCCGAAGGGCACCGTCGCGGACGATCTCGACCACGCGACCTTCCAGCACGGTACCGGCCGCCTCGGACGCTACTTCTCCACCACCGTCATCGACTGCGGCGGAGGGCTCGTCTCCGAGTTGCAGCGCGGGATCCTGCACGGCGCCCACGCCCAGGTGTTCGTCACCCCAGGCACGCCGGACGGTGCCCTCAGCGCGCGCGCCGCCCTCAACTGGATGGCTCTGAACGGCTTCGGCCCGCTCCTCCAGCGCACGGTCGTCGCCTTGGTCTCGCATACCCCGAACCCGGACGCCGACCTGGACCGCGCCGCCCACCTCCTCAGCAGCGGCACGCTCCCCGTCACGCTCCTCCCGTTCGACCGGCACTTGGCGGCCGGCATCGCCATCGCCCCCGAACGCGTCAGCATGCCCACCCACGCCGCCGCGACCCGGATCGCGGCGGACGTCTTCACCCGTTCCTTGAGCGCCTGATGAGCCGCGAACTGATAGTCCTCACCTCCGAGAAGCCGTCCTTGGACCTCCCAGCCCTGGCCCCACCGCCCCTCTACTCGGCAGGGAACGACATCTTCGACGCCAAAGGGCGACTCCTTCTGCGCGTCCAAGAGCCCGTCCTCATCACCATCGCGGGCGAAGTCGAACGCCTCCTCGGGATCGACTCCGCCGTCCCTGTCTGGTGGACGGAGATCCACGCCGCGACAACCGCTCCCGAGGCGCGCCACCTGGCCGAACGCTGCGCCGAAACCCTCGACGGCACGATCTGGACGGCTCGATGACGGAAACCGCAGGCGGCGCCGACGTCCTCACCGGCCAGGCCATGGTCATGTTGAACGACCGTCCCGTCGTCCCCCTTTCCCCCGCCATTTCCCAGGCCCTCGCCGAATGCGAGCGGACGAACCGCACCCTCCAACTCGTCACGCCCGCCACCAGCCGCCTGACCCTCCCCCTCCGAGCGTCCAAGGCCCAGTGGCTGGTCCACGACGACGGCTACTACGAGGGCCTTACCGGCCGTCCGATGCACTGGAACGGCACCGCCTTCGTTCCGCTGCCCGACGCCCGCGACTACGCCCCCACCTACACGACGCTCCCGGCCGAGCCCATCGGGAGCCAACTGGTCCTCACCTTCCAGGCCCGCCATGCCCCCGAAGCCGTCCTCGGCGCACACACCGAGAAGCTGATGCGCCTCATTACCGGCGAACCCCCGAAAGGCTGGGGCACCACCGAACCCCTGCAACACCCTTGGAACCCCGAAGAACTCACGACCCACATAACGAGCGCAGCCACGTCCCGCGTCATCGCCATAGGAGCAAGCAGCCGCCCGGCAATGGCCACTTCGGACTTCTCTCCCCTCGTCTCCCCGGCCTCCGGCATGGCCGAGATGACGACGCTCACCATCGGCTACACGGACGACGAAGACCCCCCGATCCCCCAGCTCCCGTCCTTCATCGACCTCCTCTCAGCGGACCACCCCCTGACCGCACTGCTGGCCCAGCTGATCCCCGGCCGCCCCGACCTCACCACCGAACCGCGCTGGACGGGCTCCTCCGCCCCCATCGGCCTCGCTTCCGCCGGCGCCTACACCGGCCCGCCGGGCTTCTCCCGCAAGCGCCTAGGTCCCCCAGACGCCCCCATCACCTGGTTCCAGCTGGGCGACGGCTACTCCCCCGAATACTGGCAACGCCACCAAGACCTCCTAACCCACCTCCGCCGCACCCCCTGAGCCCTTCATGCCCGCGCCCGGATCTCGTTGATGAGCTTCTGCATCGTCGCCTTCTGATCCGGAGGGCCGCTTAACTGCACGACGACGCCCGTCCCGTCGTGGGCATGCGTCATGGCAACACAGACGACGCGTTGCTCATCGTCGTCCTCACCAACGACTTCTGCGTACATCGTGGACGAGTCCGTGCGGCGCCAATCCGCCGCATCCACGACGAGCGTCTTGCTTCTCATCGCAGTTCCCGGAGCACTGCTTGACCGCGACCACGCACCGGCGCCCGAAGTCGCCGCCGCCGTCGGGCTCCTCTTGGCCGCCGACCCGGAAGGCTCAGGAGTGGGCGAAGACGACGCTGGAAACGGCGGTTCCGCTGACGGTAGCGGGCTCGCACTCAACGGCCGCTTCGGGCTCTTAGCGCCCCGCCGTTCAGCCGCCCCGGTCGAGAACACGAGCCAAACAACGACTCCCATCAACAGGCACGAGGCGCTCACCGCCACCACCACTTGCCAACGCGGCTCTTCTCAGCAGACGCCGCGGTTCTCCAGCCGCCGGTTGAGTCTGCGGCCCATCCACCCAATGCGGCACGAAGCCGGGCCACGGAACCCGCGTCTGAGGTGAGGGCCGCTCCTCTAGTACCCGCACACACGCCTCGACGTCCGAGAACGCGGCTCACGCCACCAGCCCTTGCGGCTCCGCAGCGGCCGCGCCAGCGATCAGGTTCCCGAGCCCCCTCCCACACCCGGATCCGACCCCGCCGCCGCGCCCAGCACCACGACGAACGCCTGGTCGCCGGACCGCCCCTCCGCCCTGAAGACCACCCCCGCGTCTCGCTCGGCTCCCGCGCGACCAATCAGAACGCCCCGAGAATCCGGGGATACGAAGCTTCCAACGCCCCTTTCACAGCCACCCGGTCCCGAGACGCGACCACTGCATCAGATGACCAGGGACGTCATCTCTTCACCGCAAGAAGGTCACCCTTTCCGAATCTTTCGCCGCCGCGCGAACACCGCGCCCCCAGCCCCCAATCCACCCACCACAAGGACGACCACAGCGATCACCAGCCCACCACTGCCGCCGAGCCCTGAATCACGAGACTCACTGGCGGCCCCCGTCCGCCTTGCCTCCGACACCGCCTGACCGGACCGCCCTCGACCCCCGGACCCGAGATCGTCGTACACCGGATTGGGCGCGGTCTTAGGAACATCAGCCGTCAACGCCTTGTAAGGAATGATGGCGCCGTATCCTGTTCGCTTGTCCCAGCCCGTCGGCCCCACATCCTTGGCCGTGGCCAGCAGACGCTGCACGACCTCACGAGCCGACATTTCCGGAAAGCGAGACCGCATCAAGGCGACCACCCCCGCCGCAAGCGCCGCCGCCTGACTGGTCCCACTATTGTCCGCCGTGAACACCCCGTCTCGGCCGATCGAGCCGACCATGGCGCCGGGCGCAGCCAGCATGACGTTGTCTCCCGGGCTGGTCTTCGACCAGACATCGAGATGCGCGCCGACGGCCCCCACGGCGAGCACGCCCTTGCAGTTGGCCGGGGTGTTCGTCGACTCTTCCAGCGGATCGTTCCCAGCGCTCGCGACGACGACCACGTCATGATGGACGGCATAAGAGACCGCGTTCTCGATGCCGCTCGGGCAGTACGCGCCGGGACCGCCCTGCGATATATCGATGACCTTTGCCCCGCGATCCACGGCAAAGTGGATCGTGTCCTCGTAATTTCCCAGGTCCGCGCTGATCGGCAAGATCCTGCTCCCGGGAGCGATGCCGACCATGCCTGAGCCGAGGCCCTGGCCGGCGATGAGAGCGGCCATCGCGGTGCCATGCCCGTTCAACTTGGCGTCATCGTCGGCACGGCCGTCCTTGCTCGAAGCGTCTCCGTACCCTTTACCGGGCAGCACGACGCCCTTCAGGTCAGGGAGCCCGGCTTCCACACCCCGGTCGATCACCGCGACCGTCACTCCGGCCCCCCGAGTCATGGGCCAGACCTTTCCAGGGATCTCCCACGCGTCGAACCACCATTCCTCGGCGCGAGGCTTCGGCATCGCGAGGGCAGGCGTGAGGTTGGACGCCATCACGGTGATCGCGGCAGCGAGGGCGGCGGCTCGACCGAGGAACCGGACGTTTCGGCGAAGCTCATAGCGCCGACTTCGCTGGAGTCCCACGATTCACCCGGTTCCGCCGATGACGCGCGGCGCGACGTCGGCATCGTCATGCCAGAGGTCGGCCTCCTCTAGGAGCCGCACCTCTCTTGTGCGCTCGGCGTTCCTGCCTGCAGCCGCTCCCATTCCTCCCAGCGGCATACCTCCTGCGTTTTCCCTGGCGCCGTATCTCGTTCCGACGGGTGCCTGGCTCCCGGCTTCGCCGATGGGGAGGCGTTCGTTCCCAAGGACGCCACCTGATGGCAGGCGAGGAACTCGTTCACCCCGGAGAGAGCCGGCCGGGCCTGCTCCTGTCTCTCCCAAAGATGGAGCGCCGTTTCGTCCGATGACACCACCCGCGCTCAACGGACCCATGCCCGGCCGCGTCGGCGGGATACCTCCGTCCCCGGGAATTCGCATCGACGGGAGCCGCGGCGCCGGGCTGCCGATCGTGGGGGACGGCCGTGAAGGCGGCCTTTGGCTGAAGCCGCCATCGTTGGGCAGCGGGTACCCCACTCCACCAGGACTGGTCGGGAAGCTTGGGCTCGACGGCCTTTCGGGGCCGGTACCAGGCCCAACTGAAGGCGGTGAGGTGGGTTCGGGGGCGTTGCCCAAGCCGGGCCGTGTACCGGCAAGGTCGGAGCCGCCCCTCCCCGGACCGTCGCCGAGTCGTGGCCCATTGCCGACCGGAGGCCCAGCGGATCCGCTGTGAGGCGCGGGCACCGCATGGCCGCTCGGAGCTCGAGAGGCTGGGCCGCCGCTCGAATCCGCTCCGCCGGCCCCCGCTCCGCCGCCTGCCGCGCCTCCTGCCCCTCCGCCCGGCGTTCCAGGGCCGTTCGCCGCAGGAACGCCAGCACTCGCCGGGGGCTCACCAGATGCCGTTCCTCCGAACTTCTTGGCCCCCTCACCGGTCGTCGAGAGGTCGAAGGTCACGGAGGACGGGATCTGGTCGAAGGCGGAGGTTAGGGCGGTGTTGGTTTTGGCGAGGTGTTGCTGGGCGGCTTTGTCGTCGGCCAGTTTGGTGGCCATGGCCTCGGCGGGGTTGGTGCTGGGGAGGGTGCCGAGCGGGGTGGAGGTGGGCGGCATGCTGTGCTGGGAGATCTTCATCGCGGTGTAGCCGCTGTGCATGGCGGTGGAGAACTGGCCGCTGGCCGTGGCGAGGGTTCCGGTGGCCTCGGTGAGCATGCGCATGTCGGCGATGCCGAGTTCCTTGGCGCCGCCCTTCCAGATCATGTTCAGGCGCTGCACGTGCTTGCCGAGGTTGCCTTCGGTCTCGCCCAGCGCCTTCTGGACCATGGCGTAGGCCTCCGCTACGCCGCCGAGGCCTTCCGGCCGGGCCTGCTCGAGGTAGCCGGCGATCGTGGCGTAGTCGTATTGCGCCGGGTTCCCGTGCCCCAGCGTCCCGGGTCGGATCCCTTGGTGGAACGCCTGCCCGCCCAACTGTCCTCCGCCTTTCTCGGTGCTACTGGTCCTGCCAGGGGGTCACGTGCGTGGGCGGCCGCCCTGCGCCGCGGGCGGCGTCGGTGGCCTTCTGCTCGCTCTTGCCGTAGTTGTGCGCCGCCTCGGTGATCCTCTTGATCGCTGCGGCGTAGGCGGCGCAGTAGCGGTCCAGCGCGGAGATCATGTTCTGGTGCGCGGTCTCCACCTTGGGGCCCATCTGCTGCGCGACGTCCCAGTGGCCGACCTCGCCGACCTGCACCTTCAGGGCCGTCAGGGTGCGCTGCAGGTTGGAGAGGTCATCCCCCATCGCCGCGGCGACCTGCAGGAGCTGCCGGCGGTGGACCTCCACCGTGCCGGCACCGGAACCGGCGGGTTTGGGGTCGGCGGTCGGGTCCAAGCCGGTGATGATCGGATCGAGGCCGTTGCGACCGCCCGGGGACGGCGTGACCGGTGCCGTGGCGCCCGGGTGCAGGAGTTGGCTGAGGTCGGGCGGAGGGTCTTGGGGAGGCATGCGCGGTGGTCCTTACCGGTGCGGGGTCAGCCGCCCCACATGGCGGTGTTCTGGCGTTCGGCGCCGAGGTGGATGTCGTGGGATTCGCCGATGACCTTGCTCATGCCGGAGACGGCGGTGGCCATGCGCTGGGCGGCGA